>CAYSAX010000045.1:0-9265 GCA_964429045.1 uncultured Pseudomonadota bacterium | reverse complement strand
TGAATGTGGAAAATGCGTTAAAAATTGTGCACAAGTAATTCAGGCAGGGCAAGCATGCATCCAATTATGCGAAGCACACATTATTAATTGTGACAAAGCTGCATGTAAAACTGCTTGTTTAGAATGCATTAAAGCTTGTAAGGCGTGTATTGCTAACTGCGAGAAATGTATTCCGCAATGCCATGCAGAAAACATTGAATGCATGAAAGAATGTTTAAATAACATTAAGCATTTAACTGATTGCTCTCTTGCATGCCAGACCTGCATCAATCACATGGAATAATTAAATACGAATTGTCTGAGGTGCTGGGCGTGTTGGCGTTGGGGTATGGATATATTTATTCAATATTCTAAACAGCACCATATTATCATGCTTAATCTCTTGTTCGGTCAGCATAGTAATCAGTTCGGGATATTTGCTGGATAGTCCGCGGGCATTATCTTTTTGATGGCCGGTATAAGATGTTTCTAACGGAATGGCAATGCACGGGGTTTTAAAGAATATCGTTTCAAATAAGGAGCCTGCTCCCGCGCGACAGATAATCACATCCGCTGCAATATAGCAGGGTGCCAAATCATCTTTATAATTAAAAACATGTGCAGGGATATCTAGATCTGCATAAAACGATTGCCAATTGGTGGCATCTGAGCTGCCGGTTTGATGGATTACTTGAATGAGGGTATATAAATGGGGATTCAAATCGATCCATTCTTTGATGCACTTATTAATAAATACAGAGCCTTGTGATCCACCATTAATAAAAATTGTCTTTTTATTAGGCAGTAATCGTAATTGAGTAAGTGCAGTTTCAACACTCATCTCTTTTAATGCAGGATTAAAACGGATAGGGTACTCAACTATTTCTGTTTTATGTGCTGGTAAGTAAGAGACTGCTTGTTCAAAGCAGACATATATTTTAGTTGCGTATTTGCTTAATAAACGATTTGCTTTGCCTGGCTTTGCATCAAGATCATATAAATGAATAGGAATGCTTAAAAAGCGCGCTGCCAAGCAAATTGGTATGGAAATATAGCCACCCATACCGATCACACACTCTGGTCTTTGTGAGCGCAATACTTTAAAGCTTTTAAAAAACGCGCGTGAAAAAAAGATACAAAAAACAAGAATCTTGAAAATATTAAAGAAGGGGACATTGCCCAACTTTAAAGGGATATGTTTATTAATTACACTGCCTTGTTTTTTAATGATCGCTAAATCAAGATTATGGGCAGTAGTAAAAAAAATAATTTCTGCAGATGGGTTGTGTGCTTTAATCTGATTTGCCAACGTGAGCGCCGGGATAATATGGCCACCCGATCTACCCGCAACAAAAGCAACTTTTTGCGTATTCATACGTTTATTTCTCATTCAAAAATCTTTTATCCAATAGCGGATTGGCAATAAGTGTAGCATGCTCTTTAAAAAGAGGCATACTTTTTTTAATGAGATTTAGCGGGTAAGATTTTTTTTGCAAATATCGTAATATTCTTGATCTAAAATCGTTAAATAAACGTCTTTAATATGAATATGTTGCGCGCTATCTTTAATTGCTTGAATGGCATATTTTGCTACTTCATGTTTATCACACGCAAATATCCCAATGCTTATAGCAGGAAATGCAATAGATCGTGCATGTAACGAATCTGCAAGTTGTAAGCTATTTTTATATGCGTTATAAATTTCTTTAGTAGATTCTCCACTGCGTGCATCAGGGCCGGCAGTGTGAATAATATGTTTAATGCCAGATTTTTGTAATTTAAAACTTGGTGATGCAATTGCTTGTCCTAACCGTAAGCGATTGCCATGACGATCAACTGAAGTATTATTTTGTACCCATTGCTTTAATTCTTCAACGCACGCTGCTTCATATATCACGCGACAGACTCCACCGGCAGGCCACGGTAATGCTTTATTAGCCGCATTTACAATTACATCAACGGGGATTTTAGTAATATCATGAGTGGTTAAGTGAACATTAATACCACTAACCTTAAATGTTTCAGATTCTATAGAATTAACCGCTAAAAGGGGATTTGCCGCTTGAATGGCTGATAACAGTAGTAATGATTTAAGCATAAAATGCATAATAAACTCCACATATAATCTATGATTTATAGAGCTTATTATAACATTGAGAGCATTAAAAGTCAGCCTAGTTTGCTACCTGCCCTGTGCCACTAAAGCCTTTATCTTAGATTTTTCATACTCATTTTTGGCAAGACCGGTGGCGCGTTCGAATAAGGACGTTGCTTTGGAATTATCACCTTGCTTTAAATAGCATCTGCCTAAATGGCAGTGAACCGTAAAATCCTGCGGATGAGCTGCAGCTACTTTTTCAAGCACGCTAATCGCATCGGCATATTTATTTTGGTGATAGAGAATGATCGCTTGCGTGTCTAAAAAGTGAGGATTTTCAGCATCTTTTGCCAGTGCTTTTGCAATATGGATCGTGGCCTTTTCAAGATTGTGTGTTTTGCTTGCATAGATATAGGCGAGCAGATTATGAAAAGGGGCATAATCTGTAGCCCATGATAAACTTTCTTCCAACGTTTTTTGTGCGCCTTGCCATTGTTGTTGTTCGTAAAGAATGAGCGCCTTTTGGAATACTAATTTTGTTTTAATAGTAGTGTCATTTACTATTTTTAACGCCTGATCAATTGCTTTAATTGCATCATCGTAATGTTTGCTATCTCTTAAGGCGATATCTGCTTTGTAAAGTGCAATAGTAGTTGATTGTGGTTGCTTTTGTTGTAATGCGTGAAGGCTTTTAACTGCTTTTGCATAATCAAGACCAACGTAGGTTAATAAATGAATAGCTTTAACCCATATTTCGATTTCTGCTGCGTTGCTTGCCCATTCTTGAATACTCGCAAGTGCGTTATCAAATTGTTTCAACTGAGCGAGAATTTGAAGCTTTAATAATTTAGCTTCAATATCATTGGTGTGAGTTGTTAAATGCTCATCAACTTCTTTTAATGCCTTAGCATATTCTTTTTTATCAAATAACTGTGCTGCGCTGGTAAGCAATGCTTTGCTATCCGGAGCTGAATGTTGGTTAATCAGTTTTTGGCGGAAATTAAGAGTAACTAAATGGCGTTGAATTTCAGTATTTAAGTCAGGAGTAATCTCTAAATAGGTGGTGTAGCCTTTGATTGCTTCTTCTAATTTGCCCTGATGTTCTTGTAATACTGCATATAAAAGCCAGCTCTTATCAAATTTAGGGTACGCTTGTATGCAATCCTGAATTGCCGCGAGCGCTAAATCCTTTTTATTAAGCTGCAGATAAATTTGAGATTTTAAAAACATAAAGATGTAATTATTAGGTTTGCGTGCGGAATTGTTAAGTAGATTATCAATAACGCGCAATGCATTTTCCGGTTCTTGGCGTTCAATATAAAGTTGTACTACTTTAAATGCTAATTCTTGATGAGATTTATTTCGATCATTGAGTTCAATTAAACGGGCAAACGCATCATCTTTTTTGCCGGTCATCTCAAGAGCAGTGGCGAAATGCATTTGGAGATCTTGATGAGATTTGAAGGAGGTATCCAGCTTGGGAATTAAATCGACAATTTGAGCAAACGATTTAGATGCACTCAAATAGGGAACATACCCTAAATAGATATATTGCGCATTATTATCAGGAACGATTTGTAGGTACCATTGGCCGGCATTTTTTAGATCATTTCCAAACTGATAGTAGTTGGCCATCATATATGAATGCAAATTGTGTGCAGATTGATCTGCATGGCTAAAAGTAATCCAGGCAAGAATAAGTAATAATTTTTTCATAACTTCGACTCCCTAACTTGAGATTTAATTTCAAGATAGTGCTTTTTGCACGCGCGGAGCTAGAATTTGAATAAATTATTACTCAGAGATTGGAGGATTGCTGTGCATCATCAGGATAAAAAGTGAACTTAAGATCATTAGACGTTACTTTTTATATAAATTCTTATAGCAACTTATCATCTGTTATTCAAATAGGTGTCAAAAGCTTTTAACTTCATCTGAACTTGTAATGCTTTTTGAACAGGAATATAAGAATCGTATCTGGCTTTCGCATTGGAATCTGGGATTTGTTGATGTTCTTTTACTCTTTGTTCGCGAATCTCATCTGCTTTTTTTAATACATTATCTCTGGTTTCATCATTATACCAGGCAGTTTTTATTTTTGAGCGGATGTCATCGGTTACATCAGTTTGCGATTCCAAAAATTGTATTATTTCTTGGACTTTTTCTGTATTTGAGTCTTCAATATAGCAATTAAAATGTCTGATTATTTCGCGAAAATCACCAGCGTTTGCGAAATGACTTAAAAGATCTTGATAGGTTTGTTTGGGTTCTGAGGTGTGTATGCAAAATGGTAAAGTTAGACACAATAAAAAAATATATTTCATAATGCTCCTTTATTTTTCACGATAACAGCGTAACAGATATTGTTTTAGAGATTCGCGTAACTGTTCATCTTTTATGCCGGCAAGTTGCTCTTTTTCCTGTGCATTTAATTGCACATTTTTAATGAGACAGGTGCGATAATCTTTATTTCTTTTGAGAGATTTTTCTTTAATTCCTAGTGCTTTAAAGCGCAAAGCGGTAATGCGCGGCTTATCTAATTTTTCATTAATTTGCCGTAACAAAAGTGGAGTTAATAAATAAAGCTCTTGCAGCCAGCAGCTATCCATCACACCGATAACGAGTGTGTCGTTATAAATTTTAAGTAATTGAACATTGGTTTTCATTGAACCCATAATTGAAGGCCAATGAGCAAGCAATTGCACTTGCCAATTATCTTGTTTGGATAAAAGAGTATCGAGAATTGTTTTGATTGAAGATGCCATTCTTTTTGCTACTTATAAAGTTTTAATTGCTCTCAGTATGCAAAAAAAATTATCTTTTTGTTAGGGTTTCAGGGGGAAAAATGAAAAGATGTTTAGCTTTTTTGATAATAATGAGTGCATATGGAATGCAGCCTCAAAGAGAAAAAGATGATTCAGTGCAAGGTCTTCTTTCGAATCTCGTGCAATCGCAACAAGAACAACAAAAAGAATTTGCGCAATTTAAAACGCTCATGCAACAACAACAAGCAGATTTAAAAACAATAAAAGATAAATTACTGGCTGAGGAACAAGAAAGAGGCAAAAGAAAAAAAACTGATGATATTGTGGAAGAAACAACGTTGAGTGAACTGCGTAAAGATGTTCAAAAGCTGATGCAAGAATATAACATACATAATATTACTCTTCAAAAACTCGAAGAATCATGCAGGAAAGTAGTACAAAAAAAGACCTTAGATCCTTCAGGGTTGTTAAAAAAATTAGAAACTGAAGTTAGCCAACTCAAAACATCTCACGAGAATTTATCCAATGATCTTGAACAATCCAATCGTTCTATACTTATGATGCAAACCCTTGTCCAAGGTTTGCTTGGTAACTTTACTAACTTGCATCAGCAGTTGTGCTATCACGTGTCCAGTTTAGAATCCGTGATTACCATTTTACAATCTATTGAGAGCGGAATGGGACAAATAAGGGCACGATTAGATGGATTGCCCATTGTAGTACTGCAAGAAGCGCCGCCCGTTGCAGTTGCACAACCGACATTTATGCCTAATCATGATACAGTAGATCCAGCGCTCCTTGTTAAATTTAATTAGGAGCCACAAATGCGATCTGTTGACGATTAAGCCAATCGGTCAATTGTGGACTAATGGTTGATCTAAAAAGCACTTTATAGCGACTTTGATGCTCTGCAGCCAGATCTTTTTGCCGTTTTAATTGAGTTTTTAAATCTTTTAGATGTTTTGTACGTTCTGCCATATTTTTACATTCAATCCATGTTTCAGTTTCATCTTCTTCATGCGATTTTATAGTAACTATATCGATCTCGGTAGACTCTCTTTGATGGTAGTCATCTATAATTTTTTTGCCAAATTCTATCACCGTTTCATCATCATCTTGAGCGTCAATTGCTAAAGCGACTTCAAGTTCATACAATGCTCCCTGCACATGAGAAGTATTTGTAGAAGTTACAATTCTTTGTAATAAAGTTTTATATCCTGGTATTAGAAAAAAAAGTTGATGAGCTTTGTGAAGAGTTTCTTTATTTTGACGTACCAGAGACAATGTTGTTTTGCGGGTGAGAGCATCGATAATATTACTCAGATCATCCGGATACAGAGTTTGACCTTGACTTGCTTCTTGCTCAGATAATGATTCAATAAGCGTTTTTTCATCATGAGCAGAATTTGATAGGCGTTTATCGTTTAGTATACGTTCAGCACTTCGCCGCATCTGTCTTTTATCTTTCTTATTCATCCCCAATGAACTAATGCATAACGTAATTGCAAATATTGCTAATGCCCCACAATATATTTTCATACTTTCTCCCACCTTATTTAGTTATATTCATCTGAGAATATTCAGATAAGGATAATCACTCACAAGAGTTTGTAAATAGCGATATTTAAGTGCGCTTCTCATGCAAATACTCGTTAATAAAAATGCATTTCTCTATACTGAGTATGGTATTACTCGGGGGAATTTTATGAATTGTAGTTACTATCGCGTTTTTGTCTGTATGGTCTTAGAAAAAGATAATAAAGTGCTGTTTGCGCGACGCGCCAATACCGGCTGGATGGATGGCTTATGGAGCTTGCCTGGTGGATGCTTGGAAGAGAATGAATCGATGGCGCATGCAATCGCACGCGAAGCCAAAGAAGAGTTGGCAATAACAATCGATCCGCAAAAGATTAAACTGTTTCATATTCAACATACCAATAAAGATAAGCTTGGCTTTTACTTTATGGTGCGTGAATGGCAGGGCGATCCGATTAATAATGAGCCGGCAGAATGCAGCCAAGTAGGTTGGCTCGATATTGATAGTCTTCCGGAAGATATGAGTCCGGTTACTCGTAAAATCATTGAGCATTACAAGTCTGGCGTTGAATATTCATACTTTGATTAAAGATTTATGGTAATTTCGTTGTAGAAAGTAAATCTATCATTCTTTGATTTTTTCTTTTTATTGCAATATCAAGTGCGGTAGCGCCATTAAAACTTGTTCTTTTAAGATCTGCTCCCGCATTGACGAGTAATTGAGCTATTTCATAGTGGTTGTCGCTGACAGCTTTCATCAAAGGAGTCCATCCCCATGATTCACCCAGATGATCAATAGTATCTACTCCATTTCTATCGATTATTTCTTTTAAAGTGTTGGGAAGATTGGCGCTCACTGCAAAATCAAGCGCTGTATATCCCGAAAGTGCCTGTTGATGAACATTTGCTCCCGATTGAATTAATTGATGTGCAATATCTTCTTTGTTTTTTTCAATTGCCCACATGAGAGGCGTTTTACCACTATTGTCTTGAGCATTAAGATTTGCTCCGGCATTAATGAGGATTTGAACGATTTTAAGATTTCCTTTTAAAACTGCATCTTTTAGCAGAGCACCTTGATTTGGGCTTGCTCCTTTTTCAAGCATTAATTTAACAAGCGCGGCATCGTTTTTCTTAACGGCCCATCTAGCTGGGTAGTTCAGTTCCGGTTCCGAATAGGAGGCATCATTTAATTCTGCACCCGATTCAACAAGAAGTTTGATCAAATCCCTGATAAGTGCTACCCGCTCTCTTTCACCATATTCTCGAGCTGAGTTTTCTTCCCCTAGTTGCATGGCTCGAGATAAAAGTGGACCTTCTGTCATCGGGTTGGCCATATCAAGAAGCGATCCGTGGGGGATTTCTACTAAAGTTTGAACATTTGGATCAGCACCTTGCGCTAAGAGCTTTTTTATTTTTTCAAAGAAAGCTTCATCAATGTAAATGGTACCTTTAACCAGTTTTTGTAGTTCTTGCGTTGCTTTTTTTGCCTGTTTTTTTATATGAGCCAATTTTTGTGCTTGCTCTTGCCGCACTTTAATCCGTTCTTCTTGTGGTTCGCCCCACCAATTCATGGCAAATGATGGAAAGGAGATAAAGATAAGTAAAAATAATTTTTGCATATTTATGGTGCTGCCTGCGATTGTTGTCTTGCTTGAGCATCTGAAAGAAGCTTAATAATCTCTGACTCTTGAAATCTTTTTTCTCTAGCTATATCTAAAGCCGTTTTGCCTTGTTTATTTTTAATAGAAATGTCAGCACCATTTTCAAGTAAGATGCGCACAACCGACATCTCGTTTTTATCATGGGCGAGCGTTGCCATAAGTGGTGTGTTGCCATCTATGTCGGGATGATTGATATATTCAACTAAGTTTGAATTTAAAGAAGCAGTGAGTTTTTGAATATCTTTTGGTAATAAAGATAAATAAGAGCTTTTTTCTTCTGCAATTGTTTCTATAGGATATGCTAAACGTTGACGCGCTGCAGTAATTAATAGTTGTGTTATTGCTGGATTTTGATTACGTGCGGCTACCCATAATGGAGTTCTTCCTTCATCATCTATTAATAATGGATTAGCTCCCTTTGCTAATAATAGTTTGGCAATATCAAGCATATTATTTATAACTGTTTCATTTAATTCAAAGGTATGATTTATTACTGGATTGAAGGGATCAGATGTTCCGTCTGCAGATGATGTTACTTCATGCAAAGCTGTTTCTTTATGATAATTGGTAAAATTAGGATTGGCATTATAGTTTAATAATAAAGTTACTATTGGTAATGAAAGTTGCAAAGTAGCCCAATTAAGGAGCGTATCGGTACGTGTAGAGTTATTACGATGATAAATGCCGCCAACAAAGCTATAATACATAACTCTAGTGGTAATAATATTTGTTTCTGCATTATTTTGAAGAAGTGATAATATCATTGGTATATTTTTATTTTTTATTGCTTGATCAAGCGCTGTTGTATTAAAAAAACGAATGATGGGATTAGAATTTGCTTTATATTCTAACAATAGATTTACTATTTGAGGGTTGAAATTATGGTAGTAGGCCGAAAGTGCAAGTATGTTTGTAGTAAAAATGGTAGTGCCAGAAGGGCCGAGGTAGGGCTCTCTTCTTTGGTCTCTTAATTCTATAGATTTATCAAAATTAACACCGGCTTGCAACAATGGTTTGATTTCCTCAATGAGTACTTTTTCAGTATAAGATATATGAGCTTCATCGTTAGATAATAGTGCAATAAGTTTTTCTGTATTTGGTTTTTGTTGTTCTTCTTTAATTCGTTCTTCACTTTCTAAATACGAACCAATCCATGATTTATCCATGGCACATGATGAGCTTGCTATTATGAGCGGTAATAGCAGCAGTAGTGCATTAAATTT
>CAYSAX010000044.1:0-9373 GCA_964429045.1 uncultured Pseudomonadota bacterium | reverse complement strand
ATACAGCTATCGACTAATCGGTGGCCAATATCGATTCCTTTTTCACAAAGATCGATACATTTTTTACACGCTTCAATGAGCGCTTTATCTCCATGCTTCATAAAAATCCCCCTTAAAGATTTCTTTTTTTATTAATCAGAATACCCAAGAATAAATAATAAATGCTAGAAAATCTTATAGACCCGCTTTTTTGCTAATTCTTTTACTCAATTGTTGAACACAAATAAGGTTGGATTTCGCTTGTCCACATGCAATTCGTTCAACTGAAAGACTTTCAAATAAAGCCTTTATATCAGTTGAATGCAATGGGCCATGAGACGCAATAATTTTAAGTTTTGAATCTATCTGAGAAGATAACACTTGATCAGTCATTGCCAATTCCGCTTGAGCCTGCCCTAGCAAATAAATTATCTCATTCCGGTACAATACCTTGTAAAAACTAGTGGATAAGTTTTGCGCATATTTTTCTTCCAATTGTTCTGCTCTTAATAATTCACTGGAAAACTTATAGCCATTTATGGCAAATCCCAAGCTTAAAGGTAATATAGAATAAGCTTCTCTAACCTCGTTTTGCTGAATTTTGGCCGAAGTTTCTGAATTCTCCATCGCACAAGATAATAAAGGCATTAATAAGCCTAAAAGTATTAATCGCATAAATTCCCTTAAATTAGCTAGAGGACAGCTTAAGAATACCTGAAAAACTCCTTTATTTACAAGTCCGAAAAGCAGCTATTTTAGCCTTTAAATTTACAGGTTCAGAAACTCAACTTTTCTATTTGTCAATCCCAAAATAGCCTTATTGACAGACTGAATAGATATGGTAAAATTATAGTATATTCAAATTTAATGGAGGTTAAGATGAATAAACAAAAATTAGCTATTTTATCCCTTATTTTACCTATTTTAGTATCTGGTTCAGCCCAGGCTAATCCCTGGAAAAACACCCTAAAAAGGACTGGTTACGCAGGTGCTGCAGTTTTTGCCGTTTATACCGGTTATAAAGCAGCCCAGGCTTATGGCCTATTTGGTCAGCCAGCACAGGTTCCCGTAGCTCCAGTTCAAAATCAACCTGGTGCAAAAACAGCTCAACAATTATTAGAAGAAAATCAAATTAAATTGATTGATGCTCGTATTTCTCAACGGACCGCCCTAAGAGCTGCTCAAGAAGAAGAGCGATCGAAAAAAGCGTTAGCAGACAAATTAAAAGAAGAAGAAAAGCAAAGAGCAATTTTAGAAACACAATTTGGCTCTTTACAAGGTATACTTGAGCAAAAAGCTCAAGAAGCTCTGCAATTAAAAAAATCTGCTTCTGATAAGGATACAGAAATTGAACAATTGGCTACCTTAAATACTGATTTACTTGGTCAATTAAGCAAGATACAAGTTTCGGCTCAACCAGCATTACCAGCGGCTATCGTTTCCAGTCCTGCAGCATCAGCACTTCCTGGAGAAGAAGTACGAGCGCCAATCTTCGATTTAAAAAATGAATATATCAAAGTATTAAGATCAGATGCCATCAATGCGGGTAATATGATTCATGCGGCTAAAGGAGCATTTGAAGCAATAGTACCATTCTTAAAACAACATTATGCAAATGACCAAGTTATTATTAACTGGGGAACAACATATGATCAAATTAGAACATGCCAAAATGTAATGAATATGTTTAACGAAATGTTAAAAGAAAATAATTATGACTTGTCACAACCGGAAGTGTTAAAACACGCAGAAGAAGCTTTTAAGTTAATATATTTAGCAGCACAAAATATTAATTCTGTATTACCGATGTATAGAATTAAAATTGCAGATAAAGCAACTCGTACAACAGCGGAATGGTTCAAAGGAAAGGACGCACAGATACTTGAAGAATTTGATTCATTCAAATTATCGTTTGAACAACGCTTAAAACAATTACATCCGATTAAAGATAATTCTTTAACTCAATAAAAGACTCATATTCATCTTGACTCTCAGAAGGGCAGCCGCATAGGCTGCCTTTTTGATTATATAAATATCTCAATCGCATCTGGATCATGCGGGCGCGCTAAATGGCCGCTATATTGATTTATCAATGTGGGTCGCAATGATGAATGATAATTAAATTTTTTGCCCGTTGGCTTTAATGCACTATGCAATCCCAGCCAAATGGGGAACGCGGTTTTGATTGGATAGACATCTCCCATTGATCGGTTATCATCGCAACCAATGTAGATTGCGGTTGTTAATTCCGGCGTTGATCCGGCAAACCAACAGGTTCTGCAATCATTGGTAGTCCCCGTTTTACAAATCACATCATCGTCTAGTAATTGCTGTTTATATGCATGGCGCCACCGCTTTATGGGTAGCTCTAAAACCTTTGTTACTTTATCCACTACTATTTCAGGCAACACCTGATCGTGCTTTGGATTACTTTTATAAATACGAGTGCCCCATTGGTCCTTAACCGATTTGATTACGTAAGGCTCAACATACTGCCCTTTATTGGCAAAGATATTAAACATAGCCGTTACTTCTTTTAATTTTGCATCGATGCAGCCAAGCGCCAATGATGGATAAGGATTAACCTTATCTTCCAAATGACATGCTTGCGCAAGGTTTACCACCGTAGGAATACCGGTTTTTAATAACGTTTTTACTGAAATAATATTATTCGAACGCACCACTGAATGCGCCAAAGACATTTGGCCTTCAAAGCGTTTATTGTAGTTATTGGGTTGCCATAATGCACCATATTGCTCGATAGTTATTGGCTCATCGATTTCAGTATCGGCAAAACTTGCTCCTGATTTTATTGCCGCGGCAAAAATTATTGGCTTAAACACCGATCCCATTTGCCGTTTTGCTTGCCATGCACGATTCACTTTTGAAGTATTAAAATCATAGCCGCCCACCATCGCTTTAATTTCACCGGTTTTGCTATCAATAGTCAGTAATCCACCATCAATTGCAGGCATAATATCTTTTTTATACTGGCTCATATTTTCATAAAAACTTTTTTGCGCCAGCTCTTGAATAGAGCGGTTGATCGTTGTTTGAATAATTAATCCACCGGTATATAAAATCCCTTTGCCAATATCTTCTTCTAATTGCAGGCGAATCATCTCTTTTAAATGGGGCGCTAAAACACTCATATCCGCTTGCTTAATACAGAGGGACGCTTTATGCGCAGTCTGATATTCTACATCGGTAATAAAATTTAATTATTTCATAGATTGCAAAATAATATTTCTTCTTTTTTTTGCAGCATCCGGCAGTGTGATAGGACAATAGTGCCCGGGACTTCTGATGATTGCCGCCAGCGTTGCACTTTCATCGATCGATAATTGCGCTGCATGTTTACCCCAAAAGCGCTGAGATGCCGCTTCAACTCCATAAATACCAAATCCAAAATAGACGTGATTTAAATAGGTCTCTAAAATCTGCTCTTTGGTAAATTGCTTTTCGACCAACACTGCATAAATCTGTTCTTTAATTTTTCTTTTATATGTTTTAGCCGAATCGAAAAACAACAGTTTAACTAATTGCTGGGTAATCGTACTGGCTCCTTGTTTTTTTCTACCACACCGCAAATTAACGAGCAAAGAACGAATGATTCCTTTGTATGAAATCCCTCCGTGCTTAAAAAAGTCCCAATCTTCTGCGGCAATAAATGCATTGCGCACATGCAATGGCATTGCATCTAAGGGAATCGGCTCACGTCGATCTAATTGAAATCTTCCCCATTCATTTCCTTGATCATCTAATAAAATCGAAGGATGTCCAGGATTATAATGTGCAAGCGGAGAAAAATCGACGGTGTAATTACTTAAAACATAATAGGCAGCACCGCCAATAAGGCATACCATAGAAATGAAAACAAATATCAGAATGCGCAGTATCTTCATCGGATGCATACAAAAAGTTAAACAATCTTGAATAGAGTTTTCACTCATTATACACTGTCATCATCCAATACAAAAGGTAAAGCATTGCGGGATTATAGTAATGAAAACAAAACAGCCATTATCTCCTCTTATTTTTTATGTAGCCGTTGTTCTACTTTTTTTTGTTGATCTTGCATCTTTTTCAGTCTTTGAACGCCCGATTATTTATAGCCTTTTATGCTTTTATTTATTGCAGCTCGCGCGCCCTATAAGCTTTTGCCGGATTACGGTTGTATGTATCCTTTTTTCACTCGATTCCTTGCTGCATTATGACCGTTTTGGCCTTTCTTTGATCTACCTCATTCCTGCCACCATATTAGGGATAAAGATGAGAAAAGTGCTCTATGACTCCTATTGGCAGTATTATGCCCTTATGGCAGCCTGCCTTCTGGTTCAGATCATCGTGGTAGAGCATCTGATATTGCATCTTTCGATCAGTATACCCTATACAATTTCTACCCTGTTTGTTAACCTAGTAATAATAGGGATATTAAGCTATATTCCTTTGAAATATAAAAGTTAAGGCAAACGGGCAGTCGCTGTTTAAAAAGCAGAGGAAAGTCCGGACTCCCAATGAATACAGAGCCTAGCAAGGTTATACAAGCTAGGGCAGTTCAGGCCTAAGCCTGGATTGATGGACAGCGCCACAGAAAATAACCGCCTTTGTGTTAAAGCAAAGGTAAGGGTGAAAATGGGTGGTAAGAGCACCCAGTATTAATGAGTAATCATTAATAAGGGCAAGCCCCTCTGGGAGCAAGACAAAATAGGCATGTGTCGGTCATTCATTCCGGTTAAACATGCGGGTATGTCGCATTAGATAAATGGTTGCCGGATACGCAAGTATCCACAGAATCCGGCTTATAGTTTGCCTTAATTTTTTAATCTAACTTTTTTCAGTTTCTTAATTTGCAAAAAAACTTATACTTATCTTGTTTAAACCTTTAATAAGTAACATTTTTTCATGCACAAACTACTTCGTAATCTTTTTTGGCTCATTCCTTTTTTAGCTTTTGCAATCGGCTATTATGCCATTAGCTTTATTTTTAAAAGCAAAACAATCCAAGCGCCTGCATTGGTTGGCAAATGTATTGATAAAGCAGTTATCATTCTTTCCGAGCAAAATCTGAATATTCGAATTGTTGGTAATAAAAATGATTCTGATCTACCCGAAGGCACTATTATCAGCCAAACTCCCCTAGCAGGATCAAAAATAAAAGAGAATCAAACATTGTATGTTGTGGTAGCAAAAAAACCAGCAGCAATTCTTGCCCCAGATTTTAAACAGAAAACCATAAGCGCAGCGACTCATGTTGCACAAGACTTAGGTTTGCATATTAAAACCTATGCTATTCCTTCAAGTGCGCCTGATCAACAATGCATTGCGCAGTTTCCAGCAGCCAGACAAGAGCCTGATAATAATACGATCATTGTCTATAGTTCAGCCGCAAATACTAAACCGGTTATTATGCCATCATGTAAAGATATGCACGTTTCTGAAGTAATTTCATTCTTACAATTGCATGGCATTACGCCAACCATCTTGCACACTAGACCCGAAATGTTAGGCATAAATCATCAATGTGCTCAGTGCATCGTGATTGACCAGAGACCTATAGCTGGCTCACTCGTTCAAATAAACGCAGAAAAACCGCTTTCTATTCAATTACAAGTGCAAGAAAAATAATCTATTACTTTAACAGACAAGTAACCTCGGAATCCATAAAACGATCGCCGGCAATAATTGCATCAACAAAAATTTTTTCAGACTTTTTAATCTCATCTACATTGAGACTAGAAGTATTCGTATGGCCTTGAATAGGAGGAAACGTAGTAACATTAAATGACTTACTGCTTGTGAAATTGAGGGACAAGTAAATAATCATTTGTTTATAAGGATCATCTTCGCCGGTCTGTTTTTGAACTTCTAAACTAGCCATATAATCAGGTTTGCCTTTTAATTGCGTTAATTTGATAAGTTCATTTAATAAAACAACCTGTCTACCCGTAGTAGCTTTAAGCGGAAAGGATTTTTTCCCCTCAGGTGTCTGGAAGCTTACTACCACATCATCTGAACTTTTATTTTCCAAACATCCGACATAGATTTTTTTACTAAGCTTTGCCGCTTGTTCTTTTTTTGCTTGCAAATCAGCAGTTAAATCCATTGCAGTGATATAACTGCTTGCAAAACAAGAAACTATAATTACATATTTTATATTCATGATTTCCTTTTTTAATTAATACGAACGATTGCAGCAAATGAAGTTTCACTATCTTCGATTACCCCATCTAAATTAATCCCTAAAGGGGCTGGAGTTTCAACCAAATCTAAATAAGTACGTGCCCTTTGACTTACCGGAACTGGAGGCAAAACTACCGAAGTAAAAATGTGCATTTCATCAGATATGGCTAACGCAAGCAAGACAGACATTTTTTTATATGCGTCATTCTCGCGAGCTGTTAATTTATCAATGCCAACAACAGCCACACTTGCCTCATTAGTAAGTATTTTGCTGTAAAGAAAGCTTTTTATTGAGCACAACGCTCGCACTCTGCTCTGAGGACAATTCAACCGTTTCGTTTCCCTGTTCACTATTAAAACTTAAAACAATAGTATCAGCCGTTTTATTCTGCCAATTTCCTAAATACACAGGCGGACGCATGGCATACATATTGAAGCCAACAAAAATAAACACAGCGAGTACTAATTTGTTCATATAATCCTTTTTTATTTAAGTACCAAATCGACGTTGAGTATTCCTAAACTCATCGTACGCTTTTTGCAGATGCTCTTTATTCATATCAGGCCAATAGCAATCCATCATATAGAGTTCACTATACGCTGCTTCGTATAATAAAAAATTACTTAAACGAGAAACATAACCAGTGCGAATAATCAAATCAGGATCAGGCATATCTTTATTCCACATATGCTGCCGTACTAATTCAGGATTAATATCATCTTCTTTTATTTTGCCGACTTTAACATCGTGAGCCAAAGATTTGGCCGCAGCTACAATTTCTTGACGCGCACCATAGCAAAATAGGAAGGCAACGGTAATCGTTTTACAGTCAGCCGTTTCTTTTTCAAATTGATCAAGCAATGGTAATAGATGAGACGGGAATAAAGAACGGTCTCCAATAAAACGTAGTCGAATTCCATTCTTTTTAAATTCATCCGCACCCTTTTGAGCTTCTGCCATCATCAAATCAAAAAGATAGCTCACTTCTTCAACAGGTCGGTTAAAATTTTCTGGAGAGAAGGTATATAAAGAAATATATTTTATCTTTTTCTCTATACAAAATTTGACAACTTTGCGAACCGAATCGATACCCGCTTTATGGCCTTCCCATGGTTTTAAGCCACGTTCTTTTGCCCAGCGACGATTACCATCCATGATGCAGGCTAAATGATTAAGGCTATTATCTTCTGAATCAGAGATTGATTCTGGAACATCGATATTTGTTTGAATGCTCGTTCGCTCGGAGCCTAAATAAAAATATTTAAATGCGGCCAAGACGAGCATTAATCCAATAAGACCACGCGCAATGCTGCTAAAACTCATGCTGTAAAAAACCTATTATGCTTGTGTTGTTGCGACTGACTTCCGGATAACACCCAAGGTACCTAAAATGTGATGCATAACTTTATACATCACCACCATGCCTACTGCAAACAATAAACGTTCTGCAATAACCACGGGAATTAACATCAACCATTGATCGGGGGTCATGGAAACGGTGTACATCCAAATAACCGATCCAACAGCATGGGCAGTAAAGGTACTTGCCAAGGCGGTGTTAAAAAGATTGGCAGGAGCCCATAAGGTTACATACACCGGAATTAACCAGAATAAACTATATAATGCTGCTTGTGCTCCGACCGGATGCGCAAGAAATAAGACCATGCACAGAACTGCTGGTAATACTTTAACTATTTTGTTCGAAGTGGCCCAATATAAAGAAGCAAACAGCCCCGGAATATGATAGGCCAAGAATTCAAAGGGTATCTGTGCGGTTAAGAAAAAGTTAATTCCCATACGCATGCCAAATACTGACAATGCTCCTGCTATTCCGGCAAATGCCCCAGAAAGAGGAATACAAATAGCCCCTAATGAGAAGAAGGCTACTTGAGAACCAACAATAAAGCTGACTTTTGCTATAGTGCCAAATTTGATTAAGGCATTAAATACAACTGCGTTGTAAAACGGACGTAATAACGTTTTTTGGGTCATAGTACCACCGTTAAGGTATATAATCTGTTTAATACTTAAAAAATCTTTCTTTAAGGTTACTGCGCAATGCGAGATTACGCAACCCAGATCGGGCATATTTTTAGAGATTCACGGCCAAAGTATAATACTATTTGAAAAGCGGCTAATTTTTGCTAAGATATTATTAGTTACTTTTAATAATGTACCTATACCAAAGGGTTATCATGGTACCATTTAGAGCAGTTTTACCATCATTGTCTAATTCCTACCCGAACAAACAGGGCAAAGCTACCCTTGCGTTCATTCATTCTGCTCATTCTCTACATCCTCATCATCATTCTCATTAATGCTATCGCATTAACATTTTTCTATATTTTGTTAATTTTTATGAGTCCTTTTTAAACAAAAGCGACGCTTATTTACTATTTTAGGAATTATGATGAATTTTTATATTTGTTTAGTATTTTTAATTTTTTGCGGTCAGTTAGTTGCTATGGACCGTGCAAACACTGTCGCACAACTCGCACTCAATAATTACAATGACTCTATGGGTATTTATATGCAACCCAGTCGAGCTACCGGGATGGTTAGTTTGCTCACGCGTCAACCGATTTTAAATAATCTTAGCGCACAAGATAAACAAGAACTTGAAGACGGTGCAACAAAACTGAATAAGCCGTTTTTGCGCGATCTTGCTCAAACGATTACGATCCGCAGTGAGTGCGGTCGAGATTTTGCTATTCCACTCAAAATTGCACGTGAAACTCAACAATTAAACATGCAGCTTTCAGATCAAACCACATCACCTATACAACTGAATGTTAAGGCACAATTACTGGATCTATATTCTAAAGCAAGTTGGTATTTCTATTACACCGATACTCTTTTCTGGATGCGCAGCTACCGAATGCTCACTGCCGAAAATGAAAAGGATCTTTTATGTGCAGCGGGCATCCTCGGTGCAGATTTTATTAAAAGAACCATTAATGATAGTAATCAAAAAACCGGTAAATTTTAAGGAACTATGATGAATACACTATTATTTTTATCGGTTTTTAGTTTACTGGGCATACTTTATTTCTATCTGGGACTTCGCGCATCAAAAAACGTAACCACTGATACCGATTATTTTGTCGCTAATCGACAATTGGGCATCTGGCAAATTAGTAGCAACTTAATCGCCACGCAAATCGGAGGAGGGATGCTCTTAGGCACTGCTGCATCCGCATATAGCAGTGG
>CAYSAX010000043.1:0-9460 GCA_964429045.1 uncultured Pseudomonadota bacterium | reverse complement strand
TTTTGAAAATCTACTGGTGTAAATGGTGTGTTTACAATCATTGAAGTCGCATTTGCTTCATATGATGCATACGCTGTAGAAAGTGAACCTGTGGCACCAGTTGGACCAGTTGCACCAGTAACTCCAGTAACTCCAGTAACTCCAGTAACTCCTGTTGCTCCTGTTGGACCGGTGTTTCCGACACCTGGACCAGTATCTCCGCGCAGGCCAGTATTTCCTGTTGCTCCGGTTGCACCGATAGGACCAGTATCTCCCGTGGCGCCAGTAGCTCCGGTAATACTTGCCCCAGTTGCTCCCGTAATGCTTTGACCAGTCGCTCCAGTTGCGCCAGTTGCTCCCGTTGCACCGGTTGCTCCGGTAGTTCCTTGTAATCCAGAAACTCCTATTCCAGTAACACTACCATTTATTACTATAGTACCGTTCACCACCACAGTATTAAATACTCCAGTTCCTCCAGTGAACGTGTTATTTACAATCAGATTGTTGGTAATTTCATTATTAATAATTGCAGTGCCGCCTACAGTCAGGTCATTAGTCACATTCAAATTGTTTATTGTACCCGTACCAGCAACATTAAAGTTATTAATGACATTGAAGTTATTAGCAGTGCCTGTGCCATTAATGGTAATGTTATTTACCGTAGTATTTCCCGTTACATTAAGGTTATTAAATGTTCCGGTGCCGCAAACATTTAAATTTCCTGCAATACCAGCGCCACCAGCTACTGTTAAAGCACCATTTGTACAATTGGTGCTTTGAGTTGTATTAGTTACCGCTAAAATACCAGCAACAGTTTCATTACCGCAGACATTTAAATTTCCTGCTATACCAACGCCACCTGACACGGTGAGTGCGCCATCATTACAGGTTGTACTTTGAGTGGTATCAGTTATATGAATTGGACCACTGAATGAAGCCGGTCCACTGAATGATATTGGACCGCCAAATGTAGCAGTACCACATACATTAAGATTACCAGCAATACCCACACCGCCACTTACTGCTAATGCACCGTTATTGCAATTAGTACTTTGAGTCGTATTACTAATGCCAACAGTACCACTAACGGTTAAATTATTATTTATCGTTTGATTGTTTACTATTAAATTATTAATAACCCCAGTATCCCTCACGGTAAGATTATTAACATTAATTGAACCGGTAAAATTAAGTGAACCGGTACCAGCAATAGAAATATTATTTAATACAGTGTTACCACACACTGTTAAATTATTAAGACGTGTATTTCCGCATACATTTAAATCACCAGAAACACCTTCATCTCCAAACACTAGTAATCGTGCATCAATGGCAGTACAACCAGTTGCCAATCCAGAACAACTTGCCAGCGCGCGAAATTCAGGAGTTTCAGATTCAATATTTCTAAATCCACCGCCAACACTTGCAAAACCACAAACGTTAAGATTTCCGCCAACGCCCAAATTTTCTTCTATAACTGCACCGCCATCAACGAATAGTGCAGGAGCTCCGCCGGTACATCCACTCGCATTTCCGGTATTGGAAATAGTTACTGGTCCTTGAAATAACGAAGGACCTGTTACAACAAGCGTGCTTCCTGATATACATCCAGCATTTATGCTACAAAATCCCGCAGATGGAGCTGGACATGCGCGGGTTGCTTCTTCCGAAGCAAATAATGCATTTGATGCCAGAAACATTAAAGATAATAAAAATCTCATTTGGTTACCCATTAAAACAATCCTTTTTTTTACAAGGGTTTAATCAAGACATTCTTAAAGTCATACCAAATTTTATTCTAGTAAAGCAAGATGCAGTTATTAGGGAAAATGGTTTACACCAAGCTTTTGCCAATCATTAGAAAATTTCTGCATCCCTTGATCAGTTAACGGATGTGAAAGAGATTTCTCAAAAACATCAACGGGCACAGTTATAGCATCTGCACCAGCAATAACTGCATCATGAAAATTTTGTACTGATCGAATTGACGCAACTAACAATTTAGTTTCAAAACCATAAAAATCGATCATATCACGCACATGGGGAATGAATGCCATTCCATCTGCTTCAATATCCTCTAAGCGACCAATGAAAGGAGAAATATAATATACGCCCAGCTTGCACATCATTAAACATTGCAAGAGAGTAAATACTAACGTGATATTAATTTTTACTTCTTCTTGAACCAACTTTTTTATAATCGGAAAATATTGGGGCTGACAGGGAATCTTTACCCAAATATTTTCTGCTAAAGCAGCAATCTGCTTAGCTTGTTTATATACTGCATCAGGATCTTGCTGTGTTACTTCAACACTAATGTGGCCTTCTGGCAGCAATTTGCAAATCTCCAAAATATTTTTTGTAGGATCACCTTTTTCTGTACTCAAATGAGTAGGATTGGTGGTAATTCCATCTATCAATCCCGTCGCAGACCACTTTTGAATACTTGCTACGTTGGCGGTATCAAGAAATATCTTCATATACTTCCTTATCTAATCTTATAAAAAATAATTATGGTTGTTATAAACCAAAGACCAAACTGTATCGGCCAAAAGAGCACTCTCAAGTAGGGAGTAATCCAATTATGAACCACATCGGTGAAACGACTTACGCGCAACATTAATGAATGTAAAATTAAAAATAAAATAGTTATGTAGGTGTAAAAGAAGAAGTATTCGATATACAACAGTTCACCCGCATGATATTGACTGCGCAAAGTCTGGTGCAACACAATCAAAGAAAAGAATATTGCGGTGTATGAGCCAATCGATTGAAATATGTCAGGAACTCTTCTCCCTCTGAAACTCACTAAGAATACTGCATAGGTAGTAAATAAAATAATTAAAAGAGGTAAGAAGAATATAATAAATGGGTTCTTAAGAGTACGACTGAGTATAATATTATAGTGAAGCCGTGGTTTTTCAGTTACTTTTCGTATCTTTTCAAGACCCACTTCATCATATGCAGGCAAAATTGCATAACTAAAAAAAGATCTATCAAGTCTAAATCCCGGAATCTCAATTTTATTAGTAATTCCTGGCAATGGATCAACTTCAAGAGATTGATAGCTATTAAAATCAGGTGCTAATATTACGTTACGTTCAAAATCATTAGAGGCTATTAAAATATCAATATGAATACGATCAAAGGGGAACCATGAGAATCGATATTTTTGTACAAAGGTTGCCGTAAAATTCCATCCATACATGAGTTCGGTTTTATCATCCGTATCTTTTTTTAGTACTTCTTTAAATTTAGCTTCAACCACTTCAGGGAAACGCACTCCAGGAGTAATTGTGTCTCCGCCCTTTATTTTTTGCCATACATATCCTGAAATAGTAACTTTGGTCACATCAGGGAACGTAATAGTATTAATAAGCATACCGGTTGGCGTTACGATTGGACGATTTTCATTCCGATGGCTTGCATCTAAATCTAAAAATTCCACAAACTTATCAAGGCTCGCCTGATCACGAACTATTACACTATCTGAGCGCGCCTGGTAGGGATTTTTATAAATGTAATACCAAAAGAAGATTAAACCTAAAGCAAACGTAATTGTGCCAAGTATTGTCCATATTCGCATATGTTCAAGGTCAAAAAGTTCAAGGTGGCTTATTAATAACCCGATAAAGAAAGCAACCAGAATTAAGCTAATTAAAATCCAAATTGTTTGTTGATGGAAAGAATTCACCGGTATATCAAGTGCTTCTTTTGAAAATAATGCAGCTATTGTCCACTTAGTGAGAGGTATCTGTTGGTAGATAGTCCAGAATTGCAGCTGCCCGCTTTGATCTTGATAGGTACCAGATCCATTTTTACCCGAATGCATCTGTTCTGCTATATTTTTTAACTCTTGATTATTTTGTTCTCGAGCAATATCAAATAAGTTCCTGCGCTCTTTAACATAATGTCCAAGCGGATGATAAATAAAACTACCTGATGATGAGAGTAATAGCGCATAGCCCGTTTTTCCGATTTCTACCGCTTTTAAATGTGCGATTATTTTTTCCAAATTATAGTTAATCGCAATGACCCCCATTATCTCTTTGTTATCTCCATCTTTATAAAATGGCTTTACATAAAGAACCGATTGAGTCTGAGTTATTGGATCAAAGAATGACTCTGACCAATATGCACCTTGTTTTAATGCCCAATCATACCACCCATTTTGCGGATCTTCTTTGACTGCTGGAATCATATAATCAGTGGCCAATTCAGTTACTTTTATTTCCGAATTAACACGAGATCCTTCAAAAGCAAATAATCTTTTTTTGGCATCATATGCAAATGGTGCAAATGCAACAGTAATGGCATTCACATCTGACAAATCTTTAAGATCTCTTTCAATACGTGACTTAATATTCTCTTTTTTAAGAGAGCCGGATTGAATATCATGAGCGAGCATACTGGCAATTTTTTCAATTTTGAAAATCTGTTGCTCAATAAAACTCGCCTCAGTCTGAATTTTAGATTGTGCTAAATTTTTTGTTGCATTAAAAATCGTATCGTAGGACTCTTTTCGTTTTAAAATGAGATAACAACTGAGCAAAATACTTACTAATAAACCAATCCAATACGCTGCACGTATAAATTTCTTAGCCGAAATATAGTTATACGCTGCCCGTACCATTTTTGAATGTCGTTTATATGAAAGAATTAATAATAAAGATGCCAATAGACAAGCAATTAATATCCAGATTATAGTTCGAACCGTTTTTAATGGTTTACTAATTTCAGACATCTGGATGCCGGCAGATAATCCCCAATTAAGCTGAGGCACAAAAAGCCAAGCCGCAACAACTTCAATGCCATAAGAATCAACTATTGACCCACTTCCTTCATAACCCAAAGATGCTTTTCTGGCGGGTGTTACTGCATATTTATCGGGATTGGTGATTTTCTTAAAAACAACATTAGGATACAAGCGTGAAGGAGCAACAAAAAGCTCTTTATCTCCAACACTTTTGGTTACAAAAATGTCACCAGTCATTTTCAAATCGCTATAATTTTGAATAATTTTGTAAAACAACGATTCGTCAATCCAAATTGCCAAGACCCCTAAAAACACATTGTCTTTAAAAACTGGTTCAGTAATAAACAAAGAAGGAGCTTGAGTAACCGAACCGATTCCAAATTCTGAAACATCCGGAGTAAAGGTAGTCCGTACCCGATCAAATGATTGAGCAAGTAAACTGGTATTGAGTAATTTTAAAAGATTTTTTTCTTCAATAAGATCGATTTTATTGGTATAAAACATGCTTCCATTTGCTTGGATTAAAATAATATCTTTATAATTAAATTGAGTGCGATAATGGTTAAAAAACTGATCAAGCTTAGCTTCTTCTTTTTTATAAGCATCAGTTGTTATGGTACCTTCAAACACTTTATTAAGTGACTGGAATAAAGAAACAAATTCTTCATTTTTTGATAATGAGCTACTCTTATTTTTTTGCTCTTCCAGTACTTGAATTATTTTGTCTCGTCTCTCTCGTGCAATTTCCGTTAAGGAAGCACTGTAGCGAGTTACTAAATGGGAACGAGCAATCCAATAATAAGTTCCTAAACAGAGTAATCCAACAAAAAGCACTGCACTTATTATTTTCGTCATTTTGTAACTGTTTTCAAATATAATTGTACTTAACGTGCTGTTCTTGACCATGCTCTGCCCCAACTCTCATATAAATTTGTTACAAATGTATTCCAAACAGCTTTATCACTAAAAACTGGATAATTAAAAGGTTGCACCTGCTTTTTGGAATCCCAGACAACAGTAAACTGTCCATCTGATCTTAATTTACCCACATAAATCATTTTCCATAAATCAAGCGTATTACTATCGGTATACACAATGCCACTTGGTGCATTAAATACTTTATTAAACAAATGTTTTTTTACCATTTCTGGATTATAAGATTGAGCAACTGATATAGCTCGTGCCCAGATATAAATACCGTTATATGCAGTTTCTACCGCTTCACTAATAACTCGGTTATTACCATATTTTTTTCTAAAGCGTTCAACAAATTGAATATTCTCTTCACGATCAATACTTTGAAAGTAACTTGCAGTTACATAATCGCCTGACATTGCATCATTACCGATGTGAACAAATTCAGTTTCACTCATGCTACTAATAGACATAACGGGAATCGTTTCAGGAGTAATATTTGACGCGCGCAACGCATTAAAAAAAGCAATATTACTCTCACCTTGGATGGTATTAATAATTACGTCTGGCTTGGCATTAACAATTGCTTGAACCATAGAATTAATATCACTACTTCCTAATAAAATATATTCTTCCCCCAACACCGTGCCTTTGACTGCATTAAGCACTTTTTTAATAATTTCATTAGCAACATGAGAATATATATAATCAGAACCTACTAAAAAGAATCGCTTTCCTAAATTCAAAAAGCTCCATAAAGCACTCGGCACAATCTGTTGGTTTTGATTTGCTCCCAAATACAAAATATTAGGAGAGTCTTCGATTCCTTCATAGGAAACCGGATAAATTAATAAATTATTATGTTTTTCAACCACATCTTTTACTGCCTTTCTACTGGCAGAGGTCCAACACCCAATAATCGCAGACACTTTTTCTTGGGTTATCAATCGCTGGGCCTCTTGAGCAAAGACTGATTCATCAGACTTTCCATCTGCAATCACCGGAACAATGGTATATTTTAAAAAATTTTTTTGAGCATTAATTTCTTCGATTGCCATAAGCTCTGCATCAACCATAGGCTTTTCACTAATTGCTTGCGAACCTGATAAAGAATGCAGAATGCCTATTTTTACGCTAGGCTTTCGTGCAAACATTGCATAAAAAATCCCGCTCAATGCTGCAATAATTGTTAAAATAACTAACAACAGAGTATTTCTTGATATTGATATGCGCTGCATCTCTATCACCCCTTTATCCCTTTAAAAATTTTTTTAGCGAAATAGCATGATCATTAATATCAGACCAGGGGTCTCCCTCTGATTTTAATCGGCTGATCATGTTTTTTATCGTAAATGATTGCGAAGTTAATCGTGAACTTTTCACTTCATCCCACCAGAGTGGCGCAGCAACGGGTGCTTTTTCTCGTGCCCTTACTGAATAGGGCATTACGGCAGTAGCACTATAACGGTTTCTTAAGGTATCTATAAAAATCTTACCGCCACGTTTATTTTTTCGTATTTCTAGCGTGAACTGTTTAGGGCTAGACTCACACATTTGTTGCGCAATCTTATATGAAAAATCAGCTATCTGATCAAATGTATGAACACGTTTTAAAGGAACATAAACATGAATTCCTCGCGAACCGGTCGTCATAGCAAAAGATGGTATATCCATCTCGTTAAAAATATCTTTTAAAAGAAGCGCCGCTTTACGAATGCTAGTAAAATCATCCTTTGAAGGATCTAAATCGAAAATCATACGATCGGGATAATATAATTTATCATAGCGCGATAGCCAATTATGGATTACCAGAGATCCCTGATTTACCAAATAAAGAATGGTTGCTGGATTGGTAGCCACTACATAGTTAACAATGCCACCCTCTTCTTTTTTGACCGGAACTGTTTTAATCCATGTAGGAAAATAACTTCCCGCATTTTTCTGATAAAATGATTCATCCTTAATACCTCCGGGAAACCGTTGCATAGTCAATAGATGGTTTTTTATATGATTGACGGCAAGCGGTGCAACCGTTTGATAATACGCAAGAATATCACCTTTGCGAATTTTGCTTTTGGGGAACCAAATTTTTTGTTCATTACTTACCGTAATCAAACGGCCATTCATTTTCATCGAAGCCATTTTTTATTCCCAAACCGCATCAGCATCCTGTTCAATTTGCTTCAAAGTTCGCCCAGAGATCGCCGAAATATTTTTTTTGACAGCCTTACCCTTACGCACACCAAAACCTTTGCGAGGTTTCATTTTTAGAAGTATCCAACTTTCTTTATTTGAAAGTCCTTTTGTTTTAATAAGTGCATAAGGACCCCATATTTTTTTCCCATAAATGAAAATCTCTACCGTTCCTTTTTTGTAGCTATCTTCTAAAGAAACCGACTTACCATTATGCGTTTTAATATTTTCAAATGTTCCAATATCCCAGACCATTACCGTACCACCGCCATAATGGCCTTCGGGAATAATTCCTTCAAAGTGCCCATATTCCATCGGATGGTCATCGGTAGGCATAGCAAGTCGACGAATACCCATTTGGGTTGGAACACCCTTAGGCACCGCCCAGGATTTTAGAACTCCATCAATTTCTAAACGAAAATCATAGTGTAAATGGCTTGCATCATGCATTTGAATAACAAAAAGCGGAAGCCTGCCTGCCGAAGTCTTGGCGTAGGAGGGTTTAGTTTTTTTCTTTTTTATTGAACCATAGGGCTCAGGAAGCTTTTTTGTTTTGGTTAGCCCACGTCTTTTTCTATATGTTTTTAAAGAGCTTGGTGCCATGGCTTGCAATCCTACAATCAAAACCGTTACCGCAGTGAGAGTAATATATTTTCTCATTTTTAGTATTAGATTGCTTAAAGGCGGGAATAGATTGCAAGAGATTTTTTTGATGAGAAAAAGATAAAAAAAAAGGCAGAGATTTTTTTTCTCTGCCCTCTAATTTACTTCCTTATAGAGTGAATGCTTATACTGCTCTACTTAATTATTTAGCAAGCAATATCAGCTTCTTTTACTACTACTAATTCGCCTGATTCATTTTGTGTTACATTTAATGTTACTAATTCACCTTGTTCAGTTTCTGCAACAAAGGTAATTACTTCTTTTGGCTCTTCTACTGGAGTTGTTTCAGCGCGTGCGCTTAATGCAACAACTGCAAATGCAAGTGCAAAAATTTTCAATGATTTCATAGATTTCTCCCTGTAATTGTTTCAAGATGTAACTATTTGTATAAGGAAGTTTCTTCTACTACTACACTTCTTTAGAATTTACTTGCACATTGTAACAGATGATTTAGTTAATGCAATAATTTTTGCTTAATGAGAAGCTTCTGACATAGCTACCAATAATACAAAGTTATCTTGGGCACTATTGCATTGAATTGATGACATGCATAAACCCGGCGTTACATTTGCAGTAACTTCCGGCATTCCACGAACAATGAACATCCCGTGCTCATTTTTAGTCGAAACGGTAAGTTTCACTCGAGGCATTTGATCTTTTTCTTCGATAAGTTGCGCTTCAATGTAAGTATTTTCGTCTTGAAATGCCTTAATCGGGCGTTCACCCATACCTAATGTAACCGCATTTTGAAATGACATATTATTACCACGTAACAATGCTAAATCAAAATGAATTTTAGAATATGCAGCACCAGAAAATAAAACTGATAAACACAATGCAAATTTACTTAATTGCATACTACTCTCCTTAATTGTTAATTTAACTAATCGTAATTTACCTGCAAACTAAAATCATGCAACTACAAAATTGATCAAGCGATCTTTAACAAAAATC
>CAYSAX010000042.1:0-9552 GCA_964429045.1 uncultured Pseudomonadota bacterium | reverse complement strand
AATCGAGGTAAATAAGTTGGTTTTAAAAAAAGCTCCCGGTATTTGGATGTGGTGTGCCATTAAATAATTACAATCAATTTTGGAATTCGGATTTGAATGGGAAGTAGGTAATTGTTTAACGATCTCAAGGTTTCTATCATCGGCACATGCATTGAGTAATAATGTATTGATTCTGCGCCCATAATACCATTCTTTGGGAATTTCATAAGCTGCATGGCAATCGTCAGGAGAATTTTTTACTGTGCCGGTTTGCTTTAATAGATCATGATCATAATGTATTTGGTGAACCAATTCATCTAAATCGATTTTTTCTGCATGCTCATCTTTAAGTCGTCGTGGATTTTTTTCATGACTCTTTTTAGTTGCCCAATATCGTTGTTCTTGTTCAGGTATTGTAGGTTTTTCCATTGCTGATTGATTGCATACATAAACAAGTAATAATATTAAAGTGTAATTTTTCATACTTTTTAAGGGTAAGTCGGTTGATAGCCTGCCAATCCTTGGTCAAAATCATTTGCAGTCACATCATCTTCATTTCTTGCATAACCGATTGCTTCTTTTACTAGTTGCTCAAGATCTTTTTTTTCTATCTGTATAACTTCCGAACAGCCTTCTTTTATGGCGCAGCTTGCAAAAACATGATGAAGTGCATTAATCATAGAAAGTGAACCTAATGATGTATTTTCCTCTTGCCCAAGGCCACCAACTGCAGCATTAAAAGATAGCAGTTGTTCATTTGTTAATTTCCCATCAGGGCCAATATCAACTTTAAAAGTGCCCCATCCTAGATAGCCTGATTCTCCATAGCATAATCCATCGCGTGATTTATGCTCAGCAAGTTCAAAAAGATCAGGAAAAAGTTCAAGCATATAATCAAAAAATTGATATGATGACATGTGACGTGCATAGGTTAATTGATTTCCATCTAACTTGCAGTCCTCCTCACATATGCCACTGGAATGCCGTTCTCCCCAAGCAATTTCATTAATAAAACGTAAGGTCTCTTGATCTTGATCATACCTTACTATGTAGAGTCCTGAAAATTTTCCCATAGCGCCATCGGGCCAATAATAGGCATACAGAATGTGATCACCATTGGGTAAAGTTCCGACTAGTTTCCAGGTAAAGATATCCCCTTCACTATGAAAATGAAAAGAATCTGTTTCAGGTTTTTCATCTGGTGCCAGAGTTGCTTCAGTTTCTGAATCTTGAGCACCTAATAAATATCTAATAATAAGTTTTTCTGCTAATAAAGATGGAATGGCTGGGTTGTTTATTATCTTGGCTTCTATGTTCTTTGATAAATTGGTAACTCTTTTTTTATATAAAATTGAGCCTGTTAAAATCCCAATACTGGCTATTATTGCTACAAAAATGCTTATTTTTTTAATGGTCATTATTGTTCCTTTTTTCAAGTTATCATCCAAAAGGATCATGCAAATCAGGAGCATTCTCCCAATATATTTTATCTGCTTCAATAATAATTTCGGAATATATATTTATCAATTTTGCGCGTGGCGGATAATTAACCCATTCAATAAATAAACGAATTGAGTTGTCATTTATTTCCAAATCCAATATTCCTGCTGAATCACCTTTCATGTGGAGATTTTCCTGGAAGAACTGTTTATCTATGCGAATGGATTGTATGTGTTCTAAATGTAAAATTCCTTTTAAGGTGTTGTGAATAGAGAGGACGCACTTTTCAGGCAAATCTGCAGGTGTAATTTCCGCACTTTCCATAGAAATAGTGATTTTGTCTGAGGAATGTACAATAGCTATAATTGATCCATCATGAAAATAACTACAAAAAGCTTTATTTTTCAACATACTATTATTCTTCTTTATGTGATGCAGGCCTATAATACCATGAATTGCCTGGCCCAATTACTAAAACGTTTCGAACATTTTCTTCCCAGATATAAAGCATCCACTGTTTGGCATATTCATCTTGGGTATTGATGTTGAACAATGTTAAAGTGATATTCGCATCAAAATAAAATTTGGTATCTAAGGAATCGTTTAAAATTTCATATTTTGTAATGAAGGCGCCGGCTAATGCTTGAAGTTTGGATTTAATGATAGCTCTTGAGTCATTAGATGCACTATATGGCTTATTATCTTTATCTATGCGCCACGCACACATATAAGCCCAAAGACGGTATTGCCCGACCATATAACTATTTTTTTTACCTTTTTTTTCAATTAAGGGACCTAAATCAATAGTTATGCAACTTCCGTGTCCCAATTCAACAACGGTAGCTTTTTGACCGATAACCTTGTGTAGTATTTGTTGTATAGAGGGTTGCTCATTATTAGCAATCATACATTATCCATAAATTGGTGAGCATAGTTAACTATTTCATGAACTTGTGTGTCCATATCCATAAGAGTTATATGATGTTTTTTAGAATAAAGCGCTAATCTCAAAGCTCTTTTGCCTATAGGTGAAGCATTTTCCAGCACTAATGCTGTATCATGGAGGTTAATGCCTAAAGCACTCATATTGTTTTCAAATCCAAAAGGAACTTTAAAAGGATTATACTCTTCAATTTGAGTGATATTTTGCCATGGAATTATCCCAAACTCCTTAATCCAAAGTCCTTCACTATTGATAATCATTGCTGGAGTTTTACTAATATATAGTTTAAGGAATTGAAAAAGACGTATTAAAAGAAAAATGAGTAAACAACCCAGTACACCAAGAATAAAAATTTTGACACCATCCCTAGATGGTATGTTGTATACCTTACCAATTATTGAAAGACAGGCAACAATAAATAGAATTGCCATATTAAGGGTTTTTTTTACTGCTTTAGTCTGAGTAACAATGAGTTCTTTTGTATTAATTTCTGTGGGCATATTAGTTACTTTTTTGAAAAAGTTGTTCAAGATATTCTTCTAAATTTTTAAGAACTTCTTTAGTTTTTGGCCCCATATATTTTTGAGCAACTTGTAATTGACGCGGTTCTAATGATTCAAGTATAGAAACTGCCAATATATTTCTTACTTCCCAATCAGTACTTCGTGCCATTTTTTCTAAAAAATGAAATAAACGTTTGTCATGTAACAGATCTTTAGGTTGAGAGTTAATAAAATCAATTAAAAAAGGCAGGAATAAAGAATTGCCTAAAATGAGATAGGTTAATTCCAAATGAGGATCAGACTCTTTATATGTTTCAAAAGCATTGTGAAGTTCAGGAAACATTTCTCTCAAAGTTGTAACAAGATTTGAAAGATCAATCTGATTCCTAAAATGAAGCTGCTTATTTAATCGTCTATTTATTTTCATGTTTCTAGGTTGTTGTTAGTGGTATATCAAGATAACTAATACGCTGCTCCGCGATTGCTCCAGAACTTATCAATAGTGTAATAATTTCATCATTGCTATTATCTTGAGCAGTATTTAAGGGCATTTGAAAATGCTCACTATACGTATTGACAGCTGAATTTTTAGATAATAGATATTTTACCACGTCTGTATGATTTTCGATGACTGCTGCATGGAGAGGAGTAATCCCCTCATTAGTTTCTTTATTAATGTCAGCGCCATGTTCGATTAAAAATTTGACCATCTCTAAATGACCATTATATGCTGCAATATATAATGGAGTGTCACCAAAATCATTAAATTTTTGCGTATTGGCTTGCGCACGTTCATTAACATCAGCGCCATATTGTAGTAAGAGCTGTGCAAAATCGATTCTATTTTTTGCAGCTGCTTCATGTAATGCGGTCCATCCGCTTTCATCTTCTTTCTCGTGAACATTAGCACCTTTTTTGAGTAACAACTGGGTTATTTCCAAATATTCTTGGGAGACTGCAGCGTTAAGAGGTGGTATAGGATGTTCTTGATTTTTTTCAAGACTGGCACCATTGGCAATATGATATTTAACTTCTTTGATATCACCGGCCCATACTGCCTCAAATAAGGATTTGTGTTGTAGCGAGGAAGGGGATTTATTATTATATTTGCCCATAATAAATGGGATGGATATTATAATAATTGTTATCGCTGTATATACGAGCATGTCTCTTTTTTTCATACTTTCCACAACCTACTTATTTTCCTGTTTTTCTTTAATAATTGCTTCAATCAGATCGTTAAATGAATCATAGGAAAATACTATCCCATCAGGTTGGATATAGCTATGCTCATATGCTTTAACTGATCCATCGTGATGCAGAATATAGCTTAACCCAGCATTATCTATAATTTTTACTCCCTGAGTTGGTTTACCTTCTTGAAATAAGCCCACATCTTTCGTTTCGGTAATGCAGTTATAGTTGCAATCTTTACCTGTTATAAGGATGGTATAACCACTCAATTCAAGATTTCCGATTTCTTGAATAAAAGATCGAACATCTGGTGGGAAGGTAAATTGCAGTTTGCGTTCTAATGCAATTACCACGTCAGGGCCGTAACTTCCCCAATAGCGAAAATAAAAATTTTCTTTTATTGCACGATCTTCAAATTTCTTTCTGTTCCACATAAACTTCTGCTGGTTTAAAGGATTTTGCGCCGGAATCTTTTAAGAATACTATAGTCTTTGCATCCTCTGCTTTCAGGGCATAATCAAGCGCACTCTCTCCTTCATGATTGATTGCATTAATAGTGATTCCTTTATTTAATAGAAAGCTCATCATTTCAAAGTGACCTTTTTGAATCGCACTATGTAATGCAGTATTGCCTTCTGAATCAGTATCATTAATATCAGCACCAAATTGCTCAAGTAAGAGGTTCGCTAGTTGTACATCGTTGCTTGCTGAAGTCATAAGAAAAGGAGTAAGGCCATCGTTATTCTTGAGTAAAAAGTTTGCTCCATGTTTTCTCATGATAAACAGAATATCTAATAAGCTGTCTTGATGGTAATGACGCTCAAATAGAATATGCAAAGCTGTATTACCCTTATTATTTTGTGCATTAACGGTAACTCCATGATTCAATAGAGTTTCTATAACAGCTTTTCCCTGATCATTATACATTACTGAATGCAACGCAGTATCTCCTTTTGCATTGCATAACGAAATATCTGCACCTTGTTGCAATAGAAATGCGGTTATCTTTTCTTGCCCCCAATAAGCGCTGATAATTAGAGGGGTTCCAAGATCACTTTGTCTATTAATACCCAATCCTTTTTTAAGCAAGAATTGGATTATTTCAATAATTTGATCTTGCATTTCTTTGCTCATAGGATGATACAGTACATGTAGCAAAGAGAGCTGGTCTTCCGATGTAATATGAAAAATATCCGCGCCATATTCTACAAGAATTTTAAAGGTTTCAAAATCATAATCTGATGCGTTACCAAAATTCATCAGAGCATCGAGACATTCTTGATTGAGAATATTTGGGTTCGCTCCATATGATAAAAGTAGTTTTACCATATCAAAACGTTCATTGCCGCTGACTGCCAATGTTAGAGGAGTATTTCCCCATGTATCTTGAACGTTAACATTTGCTTTACGTTCTAACAGCATTTGCGCAATTTCTGTGCAATTGAATAAACTTGCAAGATGTAAAGGAGTCCTTCCGTCTTGATCACGCGTTTCAATAGGGGCTCCATGCACAATAAGTATTTTTGCGATGCCAAAATAATAATTATTGAGTGCAAAATGCAAAGGGATGCCATCAATGATATTTTTTTGATTGACCTCAGCACCATGCGCTAACAGATATGCAAGAATATCTTCTGCTTCTTTTTTGATCGCATGATCGAGACTATCCCATCTTCCTGAGCGGCTATTTACTTTTGCACCTTTTTCTATCAATAGTTTTACGGCAGGAAAGTTATTTTGTTCAATGGCAATATGCAAGGGAAACATTGTATTAGAAGGTTGATTTACGTCCGCTCCCTGTTTAATTAAAAACTCAATAAGATCAATGCTTACGTCTTTGTTTAAACCAACATGTAAGGGTGCATCACCACAATAATTATGCTTATTTATGTGGGCACCTGCATCAATAAGAAATTGGGAAATTTCTTTATTGTTTTGGACAATCGCATGGATGAGTATCGTGTTGCCTTCTTTATATTCAGATTCATTGACATTCAGACCCTTTGAAAGACATTCTTTAAGTATCTCTAGATCTTTATTTTCGATTGCTGAAAATGCTTTTTGAAGCAGTTGTTGAGTTAATTGAAATAGCATATTAGATTTTTTCATGATAAATACTTAAAAATGATGTAAGTGACGGGGCAATACTATTCTTAAGATATTAATATATACCCAAAATGCAACATATGGTGTGGATTAATCATAGTATAATCCAAATAGAATAGTTTGTTTTGTGTGGCCTGGATGCCCATGGCTTTTCAAGCCTTGGGTATGAAAGGTTATCATTTGTGAGAGCAAGGCAACGTTGGTTTGCGATTTGCTGATCTAAGCGTATAATCTATTAAAATAGTCAAACATTGTATTAGAAATTATTAGCATGTCTCAAAATATAAGATTTTTTCTTTTCTCAACCATTTTTATGATAAACTGTATTTCAGGGGTTGCTACCAGTACCCTCGTAACAATTAAAGATCACATACAAGCAGTGAACAAAACTAAGCTCGGAATAAAAGCTCTCGGAACAGCAGCTAGTTATTGGAGTATGTATAAAATGCTTCAAGTTATTGATAATAGCTTAAAAGATCGTGTAAAAGTAGTACAGGGTAAGGGAGTAGTAATAGATCTAAGTTTTGTACCAGCAGCAATTGCAGCAGTTTCTTCTGCAATAGTTGGAACTAAGCTTCTTGTTTCCAGCTGTCAGCAAATTTTTGATGATCAAGTCCATACATCTCACAAAAAACCACAAAAAATGCAACTGCTCATTGATCAAACATGCAATAAATCAAGTACTCAAAATAAGAATATTGGACGCCACTTTTATAGCTTTCAATAACCACTAGATGTGTTGTTTTAAATGATTTAAGGTAAAATTATCTTAGACAATAATAAATAGACCCAAAGACCGGTTTTATTACGGACTATCACAATGAGCTTGCGACAAGAACTTAAGACATTATGGAATCAGTTTGACCCCATTGGTGTCTATGGGCCTCATTCTAAGTGGCATGAAGATGAATATGAACTGTATGTGGCCGAAACGCTAAGGCTTCTAGAAGAGGGTGCCGATTATAAAAAGCTTTATGAATATGTTGCCTTAGTCACTACAGAACATATGGAAGTAGAAATAAGTAATTTTAATTTGACGATTTTTATAAAAAAAATAAAAAATTACTATAAAAAATATTTTTAGAAAAATTCAGGTATTATGAAATATCTTTACGATATCGCTTCACTCATAAAACATGTTGATCAGAATAATGCTGTTGAATATTTTTATTTCTGGGATCAAAAAAATAAAGATGCTGCTTGTTTTTCTCAATGGTATCCCATTTCATTTCAAATTGATCAAATAGTTTATCAAAGTGCTGAACAATACATGATGAGTCAAAAAGCGACTTTATTTGGCGATGAAGGGGCTTTACAAAAAATCTTAGCCTCAGAATCTCCACGTGAAATAAAAGCTATTGGACGAATCATACAAAATTTTGACCAGAAGATGTGGGAGCAGCATCGCTTATCCATTGTTTATAATGCAAATTTGGCTAAATTTTCCCAAAATGCTGAACTTAAAAAAATATTATTAGCTACTAATCAAAAAATTTTGGTAGAAGCATCTCCCGTTGATTTTATCTGGGGAGTGGGATTGCATGAAACTGATCCTACTATTCAAGATCCATGTAAATGGAAAGGACTCAACTTGCTGGGGTTTACCTTGATGAAGGTTAGAGATAGCATTTAAAAAAAGGTTACGCCTTATTCAAATTAGGTTACCCGTGTAAGTATAAACTATATAACTAATCATAATGCCTAAGGTTTTGTTTGAAAAAGAGTTTGTACAAGAAGATTAATCAATTATACTTATACGCATCAAAAAAATTATAAATCATTGATGCGTATGACAACACAACCACTTTCAGATCTTACTCCCTTAATGCGACAATACTATGCGGTTAAACAACAACATCCGCATGCATTGGTATTGTTTCAAGTAGGTGATTTTTATGAACTGTTTTTTGACGATGCCAAACGCGCATCCGCTTTTTTAGGCATTGCGCTCACCAAGCGCGGAAAAATCAATGGTGATCCGATTCCTTTATGTGGTGTGCCGGTTCATGCGCTTGATCATTATTTAACTAAATTAGTCAAAGCAGGATTCAAGGTTGCCATTTGCGATCAGCTTGAAGAAGCAAAACCGGGAAAAACCGTTGATCGCGGGGTGACTCAAGTATTAACACCCGGAACACTAACCGATCCAAAGCTGCTTGATGAAAAATCTGCTTCCTATCTATTTTCATTTTTTTCTACTCAGGATCAATGGGGATTATTATTTGCTGAATTATTAACGGCACAATTATTTGCAACCGTTTTACCCATCGATGCGCACAAAGGTTTAGAATCGGAATTGTCTCGCTTCTTCCCGGATGAAATTATCTTACCTGATGATAAACAGGTGCGTTCATTTGAAACTTATTTTAAGCAACAAGGTTATTGCACCACGGTAGTGAATAATCAATCTGATTTGAATGCGGTCGATCAGTGGATGAATGCGCAGTTGCCCGCTGATGCCCGTTCATATGTGAATAAAAATCAATCAATGCTTCATGCAGTGCAAAACTTTTATTCATACTTGCATCAAACGCAGCAGTCTGCACTTGATCAATTTAAATCATTGCATTGGTATGCACCTGAAGATTTTTTAATTTTGGATCATGCAACGCAAACTAACTTAGAGTTAGTAAAAAATGCACATGATGGCAGCAGAAAAAATAGTTTATTTTCCATCATTGATGGCGCATTAACACCCATGGGTTCACGCATGATCAAAAAATGGATTTTGCGACCATTGGTTAAACAACCGGCCATTGAACAACGCCAAGATGCGATTGCACATTTGATGGGTAATATTGTTACCATGCAACAACTGGAGCAGATGCTCAGTGAGTTTGGTGATGTGGAGCGTATTATTGGTCGCATTGCATTGCGCCGGGCTACGTTTCATGATTATTTACATGTAAAACGAGTTCTTGGATTACTGCCACAGGTACATACCATTTTGCAAAATTCTCCTGCATGGCTATTGAGCGTGATCATGCAACAGTGTACCGGTTTTGAATCATTATATTATCTGCTGGATAAAGCACTTAATGACGATACCAGTAAAGAATGGATTATTAAATCCGGCTTTAATGCTGAGCTTGATGACATGCGTGATCTTTGTAATGGTGCTACCAGTAAAGTGATTGCACTTGAACAACAAGAACAACACGCAACCGGAATAGGTTCATTAAAAGTCCGCTACAATCAGATGTATGGCTATTATATTGAAATAACCAAAACACATCTTGATGCAATTCCTGCTCATTATATTCGCCAACAAACATTAGTGGGGCGTGAACGTTACGTCACTAAAGAATTACAACAGTTGCAGCATGAGATTCTTCATGCGCAAAGCCAAGTATCAACATTAGAAAAAACATTATTTGAGCAGATCAA
>CAYSAX010000041.1:0-9643 GCA_964429045.1 uncultured Pseudomonadota bacterium | reverse complement strand
AATATTTCCGGACGGAATTTTTTGTGTGACGGTTAAAAGGACATTATCGATCGAGTTACAACCTACATCGTAACTTGTGCCGGTGGCAATAGTAAAATAAAGATCAGAGCCGTATGCGTTTAAGAGAGCGACGGCGTTTGTTGATTGGTGAGCATATTCTTTTAAAAATGTTTCAATGCCATTAACGCCAACTAATGGTAGGGTGCGGGCAAATGCAAGTCCATTAACGGTAGCAATTGCAGTGCGCAGGGTTGTGAAAGGGCCGGGGCCTTGGTTAACCCCGACAAATGAAATATCGTTTATCGTGAGCTTATTTTGTTGTAAGAGCGCAGCAATGGTAGGCACACATTCTTTACTTGCCTTGGTTTTATCAATTTGGACACAAGCAAGGCAGGCATCATTGCGATAGATACCTAGTTCTAGATTGGTGTAGGTGCTTTGGAGTGCTAAATAAGTAGTCAAAAGATGTCCTAGCTTTATGTGTTAATTTTTATTGCGGCATTTCTGCTGTTGATAAAAGATACTAAACGTATCAAATTCTATAGATTTATCCTTTTTGAGTACAATTTTACCGCAGTTTAAGCATTTCCATCCGTCGAAATTTAAAAAATGATCAAAGAAGGACTGCAATACCATAAGTCCCCCACACTTTTTACACTTCATTGGCACTACTCCTTTTTTACCTGGTTAATACCGCATATTTTTAACTATAGTACAACTTTGTTTTCAGGCAAATTGAACTCTAATTTTTACATTACGGGTGCTTCACTACCCTTTTTTATTGTAATGCTTATAAAAAAAAATACTAAAATTCTCTGCTTTTTGTCAATAATATTGGATCTAAAGGGTTTCTTAAGGGCATTGCTACAAAGTATTTTGATAATGTAGTTTTATTCTTCTTCTTGAGTCTCTGGGCGAGCGTATTGAAGATAGCTTTCTAAAATGAACGCCGCAGCAATTGAATGGGATTTGATCTTATCTTCTTTGGTTTGAGCCTTTTTTAGTGTGTCTGCCCGTTTGCTTGATAAGCGCTCATCCCAAAAGATAAATTTTTTATCAGGAAACTCTTTTTCAAGCATAACTTTAGCATCTTCAACTTTCTTAGTTTGATCGCTAACCGTTCCGCGCATGGTTTTAGGATAGCCAATGACTACTGTTTTAATAGTTTCTTTGGTAAAGAGTGCTTTTAAAAAAGTGATAAGATGAGCAGATTCAGTTGTTTGATATGGCTTTGCAAACATGCCTAATGCATCAGAAAGGGCTGTGCCGGTCCATGCATCGCCAATATCAAGCGCAAGAACTTTCATATAATTCCTGATTTTAAATTGTAATGAAATGAGTATACTCGGAAATTATAATTTAAAATATAAGGATTTCTATGAGCGCATTCTTTGATAAAATCGCATCTGCAATTGAAGTTGTAATGGGATGGCCAATTATTTTTTTTGTAATTGGAGTTAGTATTATCGTTACCTGTGCGCTTGGTTTTGTACAGCTACGCTACTTCTTTACTGCATGGAAATATACGTTTATGCCATCAGAGTCTGAACACAAATCTGATATGACTCCGCTGCAAGCATTTATTAATACTTTAAACGTGAGTATTGGAAATGGAAGCTTGGCGGGTATGGCAACCGCTATCTATTCTGGTGGCCCGGGTGCAGCGCTTTGGATTATTATCATCACTTTGCTCTTAATGTCAGTGCGTTATGCAGAGGTGTTTTTAAGTACTCATTTTGCATTACATGCGCCCAAGGGCACTAAACTTGGTGGACCTATGCTCTACTTACGAGCAATCAAGGGTGGAAAATTATTAGCATTTTTCTATGCAGTCTCATGTTTTATTTTTGGTTTAATTAGTGCCAGTGCATCTCAAGCAAACTCTATTAGCTTAAGCATGGTAACTACCTGGAATATTCCGGTATTAGTCACCGCATTTATTTTAACCGCATTTATTTTTTACGCCGTGGTTGGTGGTGCAGAACGTATCGTAAAGTTCTCTCAAATGATTGTGCCACTTAAAGTAGGACTCTTTTTTGGATCGGCGCTTATTATTTTAATCTATCATTATCAAAATATTATTCCGGCACTTAAATTGATTGTAAACAGCGGGTTAACCTGGCAGGCATTTGCAGGTGGTATGGCTGGATTCACGATTCAACAAGTGATGCGTTATGGCATTTTACGTTCAATTAATGCAACTGAATCAGGTTTAGGAACCGCGGCAATTTTATTCGGTTCTACTGGTTCAGCACACCCAGTGCGTGATGCAATTATGTCCATGGCAACCTCGTTAGTAAGCGCAATGGTATGTTTTACGATTTCATTATGCATCGTTGCCAGTGGTGTTTGGAATTCAGGATTGACCAGCACTGCATTAACTATCGCTGCGTATAATACCGTGTTTGGAAATGTGGGCGGTTGGATGATTGCCTTTTTATCAACCGTCTTTGGAATCGGTGTCATGGTTTCTTATGCGTATATTACTAAAGCAGCCTGGGACGCGATTACCAATAACCGTTTTACGTTCTTATTTATACTTATTTATTGCGCATGTGCATTCTTTGGTGCCTGGACGGACAAGGTTACTTACTTGTGGAGTTTAGTGGATGTTTCTCTTGCATGCATGGTATTTATCAACTTGTTAGGCATTGTATGTTTATTGCCGGTATTAAGAGCGGGATTACAATCATATAAAAATCTATTAGCTAAGGAATAATTGCTTGAAGCGATATTTAGTAATCGTAAGTATGTTTTGTGTGATTTCATGTTCTTCAATGAGCAAACGTAAATTTCATGAAGTAAAAGATGATGAAATGTGTGATTGGTTGGTTAATGCCGCCAAGGAAGCTATGGAAGAGCATGAAGCGAACGTTGCTCGGAGTGTGCAGCAACTTTTTTATCCAAATCAATCGATTCCACAAAGAGAACAAGCAAAAGCTAAAACTCATGTTGAAGCGGTCTTGGCTGCGGTGGGTGCACAAAAACATATTACTTTAAGTCTAAGTCGTTTTTTAAATTACAGACATACGTGCCCTGAACAAAGTAATGAGCTCGTTCGATTGATTGAGTCCATCGTTCTTTGGTCAGGGTCTTATAATTTTTCTGATGAATATAAAAGAAAAAAAGAGATTGAGAAGTCGCTTGAAATTGTTGAAACGACGGTGTCCATTAAGCGTTATATAAAATTTGGTAAAAAATCATCAGTACATGAATTGCTTGATTGGGACAAGTATATGCAGGGTAAATTTGCTGAAATGGAAGAATATCACAAGAATAAAAAATATCAGGGCTTAAGACCGCTTAGTGGCAAAAGTTAATGATGATTAACGTTTTAAAAAAAATATTCATTCACAAAATAGTATTTATAATTGTGTTTGCGGTTGGTCCGCTTATTTGCATGGAAGAGCCAGTTAAGCCATTAACTCCTGATACCACTATATATACTCCAACGCTTCAAGCTCGGTTAGAATATTTAAAATTTTATCATCAAATTCCTTCTGATTTACTTATGCTAGGCGATATGCCGTGTGATAGTATCAAAATCTATGCAGAAATAATTCGTGATGGTGTTTTTAATCATATGATTAGACGATACTTTCAGTTATTGCACGATGAGATAGATTTTCCCCATTTGAGTCCTGATCAAAGAGAACAATTTATTCGTGCTGGTGCAAATGCTCTAAGAAAAGATACAGGCCGCATGAGCTATGTGTGGACGGGAAATCCTAATAAAATATACACTGCGCAAGAATTGCAACCATATCACCATCATTTCAAAAGGGTTGTAGAAACAGTTGCAGTTGCCAAAAAAAAGGTTTTAAATGCTTAAAAAAATAATAATGGCCCTTATTATTACGAATATGTCTTTATTTGGAATGGAAGAAAATCCAATAAAGATTCCTGATCAAATAACAGATGAAGGAAAAGAAGAAGCTCAACGAAGATATTATTATCCTGACGTGCCGGTAGCAAGACAAAGTAAGTACGGAAAAATTTTGGCAAATTGTTATTTTACTCAAGAGTTGCCAAAAACTTCTATTGCTGGTGATATTGCCTATTCAAATGCATATAAGTATTGGAGGTACGGTTCAAATTTACCCCAAGCAGGTGAAGTAATATCAGAGGTAAAAGAGTGGACACAAAAGGTATTGATTCGAGCGTTTCAACTTAGAAATCTGGTGTTAAGTAATTTATATGTAGATAGAGAGTTATTGGACGCAGTTGATGAGATTAATCGTGGGATATCTACAAATCCTGAAGAAGTACGAAAATGGCAAAAAATAAAAGTACTCGTTGATGAATTTAGCAAACAACCTATTGTTCGTCGTGATGGCTTTGGACACGATTAAAAAATAAGAAGGAATATATGAATAAACTTTTTTTATTGTTGTCCTTTAGTTGTGTTTCTTTGTCTGCAATGAAATTAAATTTACCATCAGGTGATCCAAATCTTACCAAAAGTGAAGCGGTATATTATCGTGAACTTGAAAATAGTTTGATAGATTATTTTCATAATACTTTTTGTATCGATTTTGTTGATTCTCACCCTGATGATCCGGTAATAACTCCCTTTATTAATCGATTAATTGAAACGGTAGTCAACCGTACATTGCTTTTGCAAAACCCTCAGACTAAAAAAAAGTTTTGTAAATTATATGCAAACCCAAAAACGGTGCTCAATGCACTTGATTTAACAACACATGTTGACAAGAAAATTGCGCAAGAAGCATTGCGTTCGGTGTTAGCAGACCGGCGATTGATTACCAATATTGTTCGAGGAACATATGATCAGCCGTGGCTAGTGCGTCCTGAATTTGATCAAATATGGTCTACATTGCGAGAAGAAATTAGGGAAATTAATGAAATAAAAAGAACAGCTACTCGTCGAGAGATCTGTGGTTGCGGTCCTAACAGAATAGTATCCAAGCTCAAACCTCAATCAGTGCCACCCAAACTATCAACGAGTGATTCATCTTCAGATTCGTCAGATTCAGAGTCATCTTCGGATTTAGATGTACCTTTGACGTATACGCCTGCTTATCATACGCTTTCTTATCCATTGTATTATTATAATGGTTGTGATGGTATTGAGCCTTCATAGCGTCATTTTTAATGATATGTATGCATCTTTGACTAAGGATTAATTTAATTAAAAGAAATGATTATGAAAAAAGAAACTTTTCTTCCGCGCTTATGGCCAGTGACTTGTCATACCGATTATATCGGTAAAAATTCCACGTTTGTTGCGATTAAAGGAAATACGTTTGATGGCATTAATTACGTTCCTTTAGCGCTGCAAAAGGGTGCGCGTACTATAATCGCTGAACACACTGCTGATATTAGTCCAGAGATTTTAGAAGCAATCAAAGCAGCTGATGCGAATTTAAAGTTTGTTGCCAATGCGCGTCGTGCATTGGCAATAGAATCAGCAGCTGCATGGCAAAATCCTGCTGATAAATTAAAGATTATTGCGATCACCGGCACCAAAGGTAAAACAACGACTTCTTGGCTGCTCTATCACTTGCTGCACCATGCAGGATACAAGACCGCTTTATTGAGCACGGTGAGTAATAAAATCGGTGCAGAATCTTTTGAAACTGTGCTTACCACACAACAGCCTGATTATTTGCATGCATTCTTTGCCACCTGTGTCAAAGAAAAAGTTGAGTATGTAGTAATGGAAGTTGCAGCGCAAGCACTAACTCTCAATCGCGTGAATGGACTTAGTTTTGATGGTGTAATCTTTACTAATTACGCGCAAGCTCATGGCGAATTCTATGATACTGAAACCGAATATGCCGATGCAAAGAAGGCAATTGTTGCACTCGCAAAATCGGGAGCGCCGCTGGTAATTAATGCGGATGATGTAATCGGATCAGAATTACTGAATAAATATATGCATGCTATTTCGTATGGTATCCAGAAAAAAAATACACGTATTTCCGGAACTATTCTTTCATTAAGTGCGCAAGGGATTACGGGTGTAATTAATGCATCTGGTCAAGCAGTAAATTTTGATTGCACAGCATTGATTGGTAATTTCAATCTCTATAATATTTTAGCCGCATATAGCATGGTATCTCGTTTGGGATTATCTCATGAGCATATTGCAGCAGGGCTTTCAACCTTTGCGGGAGTACCCGGACGTTTAGAAAAAATTTCTTTGGAGAATGGAGCATTTTGCTTTATCGATTATGCGCATAATCCTTTGTCTTTTCAATCGGTATTGCCTTTGCTGCGCTCGATGACTGATCATTTAATTGTGGTTGCAGGAGCGGGCGGTGATCGTGATAAAGTTATGCGGCCAGTAATGGCTCAGCTCATGGCAGAATATGCAGATCGTGTAATTTTAACGACAGATAATCCACGCTCAGAAAATCCGGCTGATATTATTGCAGCGATGTATGCAGGAATTGCTCAGGATAAAAAGCAGATTGTTGAATGTGAGATTGATCGAGAAGTAGCGATAAAAAAAGCCTATAATGTTTCACGAACCAATTCGATTATTGCCTTACTGGGTAAGGGGCCTGACGAATATCAGATCTATGGAACCGTTAAGCAACCGTTTAGTGAGAGAAAAATAATTCAAAGTTTGTAAGTTGCGGTATTTTTTTTCTAGCTTCTTAAGGACATAATGTTCTTAAAGGAGTTGGCATGAAATTGAAACTTATAATGCTCTTATCAGGTATTAGTTGTGGTGTATATGCGGGCAATGATAAAGAGTTAGCTGCCTATTGCCCGACGGTAGGACAAGTACTGGTGCGCGTAATTAAAGATAGATTCGCTTCCCGCTCTCCTTTACAAGAACGGGTAAAAAAGCAAAAAGTAAAACCATCCGGTTTGAATAATGAATCTTTAGGTGATGCTCAACAGTTATTACGGCCCACAAATATAATTTAAGTCATGATGTTATATAACATCATGATCAGGAGTTGTTATGAAATATGTATCATATGCATTCATGTTTTGCTGTATTATTACGGGTCTTACTATAAATGCGCACCCCAATTGCTTGATGGTTTTATTAAGAAAGATTAAAGGAGGGGGTGGCTATCATCCGATTGGTGAATCTACTCCAATTTTAGTTGCTAGCACGCAGGGCAAATCCCGTTCTGCATCAAGCGAAGATATCGAAATACCGACCCTTGCTCAAGACCCGGTAGCCTTTGCGCGGTATTATTGGGGATTTCAATTGTCCTTTTTTGACAAAAATTAGCCCTCTAGTACACTAAAAACTTGTCTAAAGTTTTTATTATACCTCTTTAATCCGTTATTTTTATTGGGGCTGTTTCATGGAGATATTCCAGTTTTTTGTTATTACGCTAGCGACCTCGTTACTTGGTCTAGCGGTAGTGGCTGCGTTATTTGTAAAGATTCGCAGTATCGTCGTTGATAATGCGCGTGCGCAAGAGATTGCCAGTGCGATTCGTGCAGGGGCTATGACCTTCTTGCGTGAAGAGTACAAAATTATTGCGCTTGTCGTAATACTGGTAACACTCTTGTTAGGGTTCTTAGTAAGTTATTTAAGTGCGGCTTGCTTTGTGTTTGGAGCGATCCTTTCCATGACAACCGGCTATATCGGTATGAATGCAGCAACCGCTGCTAACGTAAGAACAACCATGGCGGCTAAAGAAAAGGGCGAACGCGCTGCTTTTTCTATCGCTTTCTTTGGTGGTGGCGTTATGGGTTTTGCCGTTGCAGCATTTGGATTGATTGGGTTAGGTCTGTTATTTTACTTGTTTGTTGACCGTGCTGACTTTGCCTTGCTTATTACCAGTTTTGGTATTGGTGCCAGTTTAGTAGCATTCTTTGCCCGTGTTGGCGGTGGTATTTATACCAAATCGGCTGATGTTGGTGCAGACTTGGTTGGAAAAATTGAAGCAGGAATTCCTGAAGATGATCCACGAAATCCGGCAGTTATCGCTGATAACGTGGGTGATTGTGTTGGTGATACGGCCGGTATGGGCGCTGATATTTATGAATCATATGTTGGTGCAATGATAGCTTCCATTGTTTTAGGAATGGAAACATATGGGCATCATAACTTATTATATATTACTTTCCCCGTAGTATTGGCTGCGATTGGTATGATCGGATCAGTTGCGGGACTTATCTCCAATGCAGTATTGCGTTTAGCTCCTTCAGCAATGTTACGCGTTGCTAACTACATTGCAATTGTAGTGTTGTTGGGTGGAACCTACTGGTATTTACAAAGAATGAATATGGATCAATCGCTCTTTATTGCGGTTGTTTTAGGATGTGTAGCAGGAATTATTGTTGGTTTAATCACTGGGCATTTTACCGGTGGAACACCGGTTGTAAGAACAGCAGAAAGTGCGCGTTCTGGTGCAGCGACCAACATTATCTACGGATTATCAGTGGGTATGGAATCCACCGTCGCTCCGGTAATTATTTTATCTTTCATTGTCTTACTTGCTAACTTCTATGGTGGTGGCTTGTTTGGTGTCTCAATCTCTGCAGTAGCAATGCTTGCAACCGTTGGAATCAGCATGACTGTTGATGCCTATGGTCCGATTGCGGATAATGCAGGCGGCATCTCTGAGATGGCAGGATTTGGAGAATCAGTTCGTAAAATTACCGATAAATTGGATGCGTTGGGAAATACCACCGCAGCAATGGGTAAAGGTTTTGCAATCGGTTCAGCATTGTTGACTGCGCTTGCAATGTTCTCTGCATATTCAAAAGAAGCTCATTTGACCGGTTTAGATATTTTAGATCCATTTGTATTGGTGGGTATGTTTATCGGTGGTACATTGCCATTCTTAATCAGTGCGCTTACTATGCGTTCAGTGGGTAAAGCCGCATTGCAAATGGTTATGGAAGTGCGTCGCCAATTCCAAGAGATTCCAGGATTAATGGAAGGGACTGCAAAGCCAGATTACGATAGCTGTATTGCTATTAGTACCAAAGCGGCATTACGCGAAATGATTATTCCGGGAGTTATCACGGTAAGTGCTCCGGTTATTATTCGCTTTGCACTCGGTAAAGCAGCTCTTGGCGGCTTGCTGGTTGGTGCAACCCTTGTAGGCGTATTGCTTGCCTTAATGATGGCAAACGGTGGCGGTGCATGGGACAACGCTAAAAAATATATCGAAGCGGGTCATTTTGGCGGTAAAGGATCTCAAACTCACAAAGCGGCAATCGTTGGTGACACCGTAGGAGATCCATTCAAAGATACATCAGGCCCAACCCTGAATATTTTGATTAAGTTAATGTCAGTGATTTCGCTGTTGTTAGTCTTGATCTAAAAATAAAATAAGAATTATAATAAGGCGGCTTTCGGGTCGCCTTATTCTTTTTAAAAAAGGAGTTGTAATGAATAAAAAGGCTTTATTGCTCTTATCTTTTGTATTGTTTTCAACCGTTATAGGTATGGATCCTCGCATAAAGGCTAAAATTGCACGATATGAACGTGAAATAGCAGCTCTCATAAAAGCTGAAAAAGAAAAAAAGAGACAAGATGAGCAGGCGCAAGCTCTTAAAAATAAAGAGGAATCAGATAGCGATATAATTTTAAATAATGGAAAACGAGTATCATTAAGCTTTTTTTTAAGTGAAAGCGTTGAACTTTAAGCCTTAAAAAAAAATAACTATAAAATTTTTTGAAAATAAAGCAAAA
>CAYSAX010000040.1:0-9672 GCA_964429045.1 uncultured Pseudomonadota bacterium | reverse complement strand
TTTTGCATGCTTTTTTCTACTAGTCAAGAAAAGTGCAACTATACATCTTAAAACCAGTTATGTATATTCTCTGATTAAGTTTAATCTATCAATTTAAAAAAGGATAAAATGATCACGCGCAACCATCTCTTTTTAGTAGCCTCGTTTCTGGTAACTCGTGCACCTGGCATGGGTCGTAACTATCAAGAAGAGGCTAAAATTAAAAAAGTTACCACGCAAACCGTATTAAAAAAAATACGACAAGGATGTGTTGGAGAAAATACGAATACCCTCTTAGAAGCTGTCCAAAAAAAAGATCCTTCCAATCATGCATTACAAGCATACGTTGTTGGCAAAACATGGCATACCATGAGACAGTATAAACATTACTCGTATGGCCAAACAATCGATGAATTTAAACGAATAGCACGCAGAGCATGCCAAACTCACGATGAAACAGGCCAAGAGGTAGCAGAAGTTATGGAATGCTACTTTCGTTCTTGCAACCATGGCAAATCAAGTGGGGAAAAACTCTTTCAGTATTGGTCTGGAAATAATCCAACAGAGATAGCAGTAAGTTTGAAATACCGTGCTGCAGTTTCTTTTTTAATATCTATGCAAGAACCTCTCCATCCAAGCCACATATCAACGGCCTGTCAAAAAGAAGATATAAAAATATTACAACTTCTTATAAACGCAGGATGCCCTACCCATAACAATAATAAAGGAATCGAAGAGCAACCGGTAACTCATGCCTTAAAAATAAAGGATGAACAATACATGAAAATGCTTATTCCTCATGTGAACCTTAATGCAACCTTTAAAGGAGATTCACGTGAGGTCACCATTCCCGACTATTTTAGCTCACACCAGTCTACCTATCCTCAAGCATATCATCACTTAGCCTGTTATCAGTTCGCTGCATCATTAAAAGATAGAATGCAAAGAAATAAATAATTATTTACGCTTTTTCTTGGACTTCATCAAAATTCTTTTGTGCTTGATCCCAATTGATTACATTCCACCAAGCGCTTATATAGTCAGGACGTTTGTTTTGATATTTTAAATAATAGGCATGTTCCCAAACATCTAAACCTATAACCGGCTTATAGCCTTGTAGTTGGACCGGATCTTGATTTGGTGTTGAGATGACACTCAATTTACCATCTTTATAAACAAGCCATGCCCAGCCACTGCCAAATACTTTTTTGGCCGCTGCATTAAATTGCTCTTGGAATGTTTCAAAAGAGCCAAAAGTATCGGTAATCGCTTTTGCTAAAGTACCGGTCGGTTTACCGCCACCGTTCTTTTTCATAAGCGGCCAGAAAAATGAATGGTTAAAGTGCCCGCCTGCATTATTTTTAACCGTAACTGCAATATCCTGAGGCACTTGGTTCATTTGAGCAATGATTTCATCGAGCGAACGTTTTTGCCATTCAGGATATGGCTTTAAAGCAGCATTTAAATTATCAACATACGCTTGATGATGTTTGGTATAGTGAATTTCCATCGTACGCGCATCTATGTGTGGTTCAAGTGCCGCATAATCATACGGAAGCGGTGGTAAAACAAATGGCATAATAAACTCCTTAAAATTTTTATAATAAATATATTTCTTCATTGGCGCGAGCCATTTGCAACTGCTCGCGTGCTATTTTTTCTTGAAAAAACGGATGGTTTTGCTGTAGTTCAAAATTATTCTGCAACTGGCAAATTTCCTGCTTTAAGATTACCACTCCCGCGTTTAAATGAACAATATCAGCTTTTAAATTATACATATTTAATATTCCATTACTTCCTGCAAAATAAAATCCAAAAAAAATTATAGATTCTAATCCTAGAAAAATACGCGCCACATGAGGTTTACCCAATTTCATTTACCCTCTCCCAACTTTATACATACTTTACTTCACTTATGAACCAAAATAAGGCTATTATCTCTTTAGAATTTATCTCAAACAGATAAAAGGAAAGTATTATGAACAGAAAGCACATTATTATCATCCTTCTTTCACTTCCCATTATAAATAACGGGACAGAGAAAAAAGAAGAAAAAGAACAAAATTTTACCGAGTGTGTTTATAGTTGGTCTCGCACGTTTGCAGAAGTTTTTCGTCTTGCCGATGAAAAACATTATAAAATTAACAACGCTGAACAATGTATGACAAAATCGATCGATAGCTTTTTATGTAGCATCGATCCACATTCAAATTTGCTTGATCCTAAAACTTATAAAGCAATTTTAGAATCAACCAGTGGCGAGTTCTTTGGTATCGGTGTAGTAATTGATAACACACGTAATTCAAAAGACAAACAACTGATTATTATTGATACGATTCCTGATGGCCCTGCCGATAAAGCCGGATGCAAGCCATTTGATAAAATTGTAGAGATCGAAGGCAAAGCGCTTGAAGGAATGTCCACCGATGAGGCAACCGGAATGCTCAAAGGAGAGCGCAATTCCAAGGTGCATATTAAAGTTATGCGCGAAAATAACCCTGAAATTTTATCATTTGATATTGCCCGCGATGTGGTTAAAGAGCAAAATTCTTTATGTTTTTATATTGAAGACCAAGATATTTACTATCTTTCTTTGACTATGTTTGCAGAAGGTTCAGCACGTCAATTAGAACAGCTCTTAAATAAAGCTCAAGAAAAGAAATTTAAAGCACTTATTCTTGATCTGCGTAATAACTCAGGCGGGTTATTAAATGCTGCTGTTGATATTGCCGGCCTGTTTATTGATAAAGGAAGCTTAGTAGTTACCACAAAAGATAAACATGGCAAAGTGACCGAAGAATATCGCACCACCCGTAATCCAATCGCCGTTCAGATTCCTATTTTTATTCTTATCAATAATTATAGCGCCTCTGCAGCTGAAATTCTTGCCGGAGCATTAAAGATTCATGCTGATAATGCCGCTAAAGGAAATAAAAATAAGAAAAATCATAATCCCTTAGTATTCTTAGTCGGCACTAAAACATTCGGAAAAGGTTCAGTACAAGAGGTGATTCCTATTAGCAATAATTGTGCCATTAAATTAACCACTGCTCTTTATTTCTTACCTAATGACACCTCAATTCAGGCAGAAGGAATCACTCCTGATTTTGAAATAGAACGTTGCTTACCACCGAGTGAACAGCAACAATGGATTGCAAAGTTTTATGGCAGAGAACAAGCCCTAACAAACCATATAAAGCTCAATGAAACTAAAAAAGAAGAAGAAAAGAAAGAAGACAAAGATAAATTAAAAACCTGGACGGAACGCGCGAAGCATATGCTGCTCAATGATAATCAGTTTAAAGAAGCAATTACTTTGATTAATTTACTTTCAACCGCCCAAAAACATTGTTCTCTTGATCTTTCAAGCAGACAATCGGCGATTAATTTTATAAACTCCATCTTTGTATCAACAAAAAAATTAAACTTAGTTGAAGTTAAAATTAATAAGTAGAGTAACAATGAAAAAATTAATGCTTATCACCGCATTTTGTATAACTAACATAATGTCTGCAATGAAACAACCCGACACTCCCTTTGCACAAGAAGGTTTAGTAGAACGAGATCGTCAAGATATGCGAGCCAACGTAATTTGGATTAGTTATGATGAGTATCTCATTCAAGGCATGTTAATTAAACCATTCAAAGAAATAATAGAAAAACAACAGCCTACGATCATTAAAAGAAAATTCGGAGCTACTTTTCTTGAGTATTTTAATCAACACATAAAGACCGGTTATCCTTTTTGCATGCTCCCCATTATCCGTTATTCCCATGCCGTATGTTGGCGTTTGTTAGGTGACTCAATGATGGGAAGACCAGAAACAGATGATAATTTGCAACGAGCAGAGCGTCAAATTCCGCTGGATGTTGCTGAACTTAGGTTTATTATTTTAGGCGAAGATAATTATGCAACAAAAACAAGCTGCGATCTTATAAATGAATTCAAAAATAAATCTCACGCAGATCAAAGAAAACATTTAAATGAATATTTAAATACTATGAAAGAAAGAACTCTTTCTCAACAATAAAATTATTTTTATATAAAAATCTTAACGAATAATAATATGAAAAAATTAATATTAATCACTCTTTTTGGTATATCTAGTTATAAAATATATACAATGGAAAATCCTGTCACGGCTTTTCCTGAAGAAGGTTTTGTAGATCCTGATGATGCTGTTTGGGTTCCGGGAAAACCCATATGGAATTTCTATGATGGCAGTGGCACTAAACATTTATTTAATCCGAATTTAGACAAGCTAATACAAAAATACTTAGCCACCATTATTAGAAAAAAATGTGGATCAAGCGCATCATCACTCTTACAAAATAATCCAGATGATGCTCGGTCACAAATAATGAGTCGTTATGCTAAAGCAGTATGTTGGCAAATGCAAAAATATCACAATGACACCGATGAGATTGATCCAGAAGTAATTGAAAAAGCTGAAAGACAAGTTCCTTTCACATTAAATGAACTAATATTTATTGAACAAAATATTAAATGTTATGGAAACCAATATGATGAACCAAATATAAAACAAGCGCTTAAAGATTTAGATGGGCAACCTCGTTCAGCTCAACGAGCATATTTAAATAATCTTTTAACCGTTGTTAAAACATCCACGAAAGATAATTAAGATCATGAACCAATTATTACTTGTATCGTTACTGATATGCACATTATCACTACACGCCAAAAGCATTAATGTAGAAACTCTTTTAAAACAGGATTTGTATATAAGTAATAATTGGATCTATGAGCTGAATCAAAGAGGCGTTGATTCTATTACATCATTAAAAATACCCTATTCATCAGATTATTGTTTACCGATAGTCAAACAATATCCTTTACTCATAAAAATACCGCATATTTCTTTTTTTAAATATTCAACCCCCGTCAAATGTTTGGTTAATTTAGAAAAATTGTATTCTGATGCAACGGTATGGCTAAAAACAGAGGACATGTCCGGTATCACGGGTTTGTATAGCGGTAATAAACGCAGAAAATTAGAGTTTGAGTTTGGACAGGCAATTGCACAGAATGCAAAAACAGTTATTACTTTTGGATATGCCGGATCATTTCATGCAGTTGCCACAAGTGAATATGCACGAGCATTAGATTTAGATTGCATCTGCATGCTTAAACCTGAAATAAATGCCCATGTAGTCCGCAGTAATTTATTGATGCATTTATACAATGATACTCAACTGCATTATTCATTTAATAATCAAGAGCGCAAGCGTGCGACTATTGATCTGTGGTTTGATTATGTACAAGCACATACAGATGTTCCTTATATTATTCCGACCGGTGGATCATCCCCACGCGGCACTATTGGATTTGTAAACGCAGCCTTTGAACTCAAAGAACAAATTGTTGCAGGTATTCTACCGATGCCTGATTATATTTACGTTGCATGTGGCAGTGTTGCCACCACGGTTGGATTATTATTAGGATGCAAAGCAGCACAATTACCCATTAAAATTATAGCGGTAGCTATTGAACCAGAAGATCCTAACGATCCGTTAATCCCTCAAATTGAAAAACTTTTTGCCCAAACCAATGCGTTGCTGCATGAAACAGATCCGTCATTTGCAATGTTCACTTTGAATGAACATGACTATGAGATAAACAGAAAATTTACTGGCGATGACTATGGGCTCTACACTCGTGAAGGCAATGATGCAAAAAAAATATTCTATGAAACTGAAGGCTTAAAACTGGATGGCTCATACACGGCCAAAGCTGCTGCTGCACTATTGCATGATTTACAAACAGGCAAATGCAACGACAAAAAAGTTCTTTTCTGGAATACTTATTGCGCTCATGATTTTAGTGAACGCATCAAAGACTTAGATTATAAACAATTACCGGAATGCTTTCATTCATACTTTGAACAAGATGTACAAGAACTAGACAAGGTCTAACATGAAAAAATTATTAATAATAAGTGGATTAGTACTATCAAATTATATCATCACTATCGAACAAATCTATCAATCACTAGAATATGACACGTTTGTAATCAGCAATCCCAAAGCTGTAAAAAATATTTTTAGAGAGTTTGCGGGCATAGAAACTAAACGAATATTATTAAGAAAAATAAAAGAACAAGATGCAGAAGCTATATTTAATCTGGCATCACATCCAGAAGTGATTAAACATACAGCGGCATTAGAACTTGTCAAAACAAAAGAAGATGCAGTAGCACTTATTAATTTAATGATGGAACGCTATGAGATGGATCTGCCTACCCGGTGGGCAATGGTCGACAAAGCAAGCAATATGGTTATCGGTATTTGCGGATTTGTAGCATATAATTCCTCATTTTGTCGTGGCGAAATTGGTTACGCATTAAATTATGAATATTGGGGCAAAGGTTTTGCAACTGAAGCAGCGCAAGCGGTTATACAGTTTGGCTTTGAACATATGAATCTGAATAGAATTGAAGCAACGGTTGATCCAGATAATCACGGATCAGTTCATGTTATAGAAAAAGTTGGCATGAAATTTGAAGGTATTTTACGACAACATATTTGGAGTAAAGGTGCATTTAGAGATAGAAAAATGTATGCACTACTCAAAAATGATTTTAAAAAATAACTTATTATACAACCAAAATCAACATGAAAAGGTCAGTCATTGTTATATTTTCTTTCTTAAGTGTTTTGTCTTCTTTTCTTCTAATCAAACCAATCCTCTCCCAACGTATCAATGGGGAGTTATCTGGGCAGATCAGAAAGGTTAGAATTGTGTGTGTGTGTGTGTGTATGTAGAAATAAAGGCTTTTTACTCATCGCTTCTTCCTTTTTTTATTTTTAAAAACATGCTTTAAAACAGAAAAGAAATTGAGCTCTGACTACCAGAAGACAGTATGATATTGTCAATAATTTAATGCTTAGCGGGATGTGATAATGGATTTGAGCTTACTCAACGGTAACTGATTTTGCTAAATTGCGCGGCTTATCAATCGATCGATCAAGTTCTTTTGCAATCTGATACACAAAGAACTGCATCAATCCCGTCATTGCAAGTGGAGTAAGCAATGGCTTTACCCGCGGCATAATAAATGCTTTATCGGCTAATGCAATTAATTCAGTCTGCCCTTCAAGCGCGAAAATTACTAAATGGCCTTGGCGCGCTTTAACTTCTTGTGCGTTAGAAACAAGCTTCTGGTAAATCAAGGGATCTTCATGAGAGAAAATAAAGACGGGAGTCTGCGCATCAACAAGTGCCAATGGCCCATGCTTTAATTCTCCGGCAGGATAGCATTGCGCAAAGATATAGGAAACTTCTTTTAATTTCAGCGACGCTTCTAGGGCAAATGGATAGCTAATATGTCTACCCAAGAAAATAGCTTTCTTATACTGAGAATAGAATTTTGCCAATTTGGTTATAATTTCATGCTTATAATTTTCAATACTATTTTCTAAAACTTCGGCAGCTACCAATAGGTCTTCTTGTGCAACTTCCATTTTATGCTCATTAATGCTTCCTTTTTCAAGCGCAAGCCTATAAGCAAGCCAATAGAGCGCAGCGATCTGAGTAGAAAATGCTTTAGTGGATGCTACGGCAATCTCTTGTCCCGCTTGGGTTAAGAGAAAGCCATCAGCTTCACGCACCATGGTGCTTGAAGGAACGTTTGTTAATGCGATTGTTGGCAAATCCATACTATTAACTAATCGTAATGCTTCTAAGGTATCGGCCGTTTCACCCGATTGAGAAATAAAGATATAGGCAGAATTTTTTTCAGGAAAGAAAGACATATATCTAAATTCAGAAGAAAGATGTACACGTGTTGGAATATGGCAAATCTGTTCAAAATAAAACTGAGCAATGCGAGCCGCATGCCAGGAAGTGCCACAACCGATTAAAGTTATGTGTTCTAAGTTTTTTACCTGTTGTTTGGTGAGCCCTAAATGATCCCAAATACGACCGCCAATAGAACGTAAAAATGCCACCGTACTGTAAATCGCATTTTTTTGATCATAAATCTCTTTGAGCATTTAATGTTCATGCCCCTTCTTGTCATAATCATCCCAATTGACTGCAAGCTCTTGCACGCCCAGAGGCAATGCTTTTCCTGAAAAATCATAGAGCTCAATCATATCTTTTTTGACAAAAGCAAAGCTTTCATCGGGCAAGAAAAGAACTTTTTTTGTTTTACCAGCAAAAGCCATTAGATCAGATGCAACAAACATCTCATGATCACCAATGCCTATACAAAGCGGAGAACGCTTACGCACCACAACCATTAAATCAGGAAAATCCTGTAATAAAATGGAAAAGGCATAGGCGCCTTCTATTTGGCTTAGGAGATCAATAATTGCTGACTTAAAAGTTTGATGCGCTGAAAGCAATGATTCTAAAAGATGAGCAACTGTTTCAGTATCGGTTTGTGAATGGAAAATATGGCCGACATTTTGAAGTTTTTTGCGAAGGTCGTGATGATTTTCAATGATACCATTATGAACAATGGCAATAGTTTTATCGCAATCAAACTGTGGATGAGCATTTTCTTCGGATGCAATTCCGTGAGTAGACCAGCGGGTGTGACCCATCCCAACATGCCCATCAATGGGATGCTGGTTGAGTTGGCGAACTAAATTAGAAAGTCTTCCTGCTGTTTTAGAGTAGAGAAAACGATGATCGGGAGTGGTTAAGCACGTATAACCTGCTGAATCATAACCACGATACTCAAGACGGCTCAGGCCTTCTAAAACGAAGGCCCTGCTGTAATTTTTTCCAATGTAGCCAACTATGCCACACATATTCTTACCTTTTTACTGCTTCATATGTATGGAAAATATATAAAAAACGATTAACGTTTTACGAATTGGAACTTACGACGTGCTGCTTTTTGTCCGTATTTCTTACGCTCTTTAACGCGTGAGTCTACAGTCAACAGTTCGTGTTGACGCAACATCGGTCTGAGTCCTTCGTTTGCTGCTAACAATGCACGCGCAATACCTAATTGTACCGCACCTGCTTGAGAACAGTTACCGCCACCAGTAACATTCGCTTCAACATCAAAGTTCAATTCAACGGTCATTACACGGAACACTTTAGAAGCGTCTAAACGGGTAACTTCTGTTTCAAAGTACTCTTTAAAATCTTTACCATTAACCACAATGGATCCTTTTCCAGGACGAAGCCAAATGCGGGCGATAGAAGATTTACGACGACCAACACCGTGTGCTATAGGAGCAACGGAGCGCGCTTTAGTTTTTGGGGCAGTAGTTTTAGTAGTAGTAGCTTTTGCTTTGATCATATTGAAAGCCTAATAACCTTACTTTTTTGCTGAAATATACATCATTTCTAGAATAACGGGGATCGCTAAAATGTCAAAATTGTTTTTTGGAGCCGATGATCGGATTTGAACCGACGGCCTACTGATTACGAATCAGTTGCTCTACCAACTGAGCTACATCGGCAATTCATAAAATTTAATAATATCCATTCGTCCTTCTGTCTTGGCAAAAGCTTCCGTCTTCGTTAAAACTTCGCCGGACAAGTCGCCGGGCAAGTACTCCGCCATAGCTTTATGCGACGACGGAACCACGGACGGAATTATGCATAAGCTCTAATATATATTATTTTAAAACTTTATGAATTAAAAAGGACCCTCGACTGCTTCCTGACAAGCAAGGCATCTTGACGCATTAGGATAATGTTTTAGTCTTTTT
>CAYSAX010000039.1:0-9831 GCA_964429045.1 uncultured Pseudomonadota bacterium | reverse complement strand
CTAATGTAGCATGTGGTGTGGTAGCAGTTACTGGCGCATTAGATGGCTTAGTAACTTTGGGAAATCCTCCTTACTTCTTTACCATTGTTTCATCAACCAACGGTAATGCAAGTGTTGGTTTAAATAGTGGTATCTACACATTTACTCCTAATAATGGAGTAACTGGTGGTAGTTTTGTGTACCAAGCAACTGATCAAAACGGTTGTAGTGCAACAAGTGTAATTGATGTATCAGTGAATCCAGGACCGCAAGCAAGCAATGGAGCATTTACTGCTTGTCTTGGTGTTACGGCAATTAATGATACTTTAACCGGATTGGTAACAGGCGGCAGTGGTACATTAACATTCTCTCCAACAGGACCTGCACCAAGCTGTGGAACAGTGACAATAAATCCTGATGGTACCTTTACCTTTAATCCAAACCCAGGATTTGCTGGCTCTTGTATATTCCAATTCCAAGTAGTAGACACCGGCATCCCTTCATGTAACGATGTGGGTACTGTTACTATTACCATCGATGAAGCACCATTTGCTTCAGGTGCAAGTTTTGATTCATGCCAAGATGTATTATTTACCGGAAGTTTGAATCAATTTGTTTCAGGTGGATTACCTCCATTTATGTTCTTCCAAACAGGAGTAGCGCCTGTCTGTGGAACGGTAAATGTGATGACGGGTGGAACGTTCACTTTCCAACCAACTCCTGCATTTGTTGGACCATGTTCATTTAATTGGTTCGTAGAAGATTCCACTCCGTGTCCAAGTAATAGTGCAACTGCAACGATCAATGTACATCCAACACCAGTTGCTGCTGATACAGGACCATCAAGCATTACGGGCCCATATAATATCTGTGAAAATACGAAAGGAACCGGTAACTTAAATGACTTAATGAGTGTCGGAACTCCGCCTTATTTCTTCAACGGATTCAATTCAATTAACGGTTCAGTTGCAGTAAATCCTGCTGGTCCATACACCTTTAATCCGACACCAAACTTTGTTGGTGCTGCAAGCTTCCAATATAGAGGTCGTGATGCATTTGGTTGTCTGAGTAATACTGGTACGGTTAACTTCAACATCAATGATTCGCCAATTCTAACTGCGCAAGATCCAGTATTTACCTGCCAAAATACTCCGGTTCAAAATCAAGTATTTGCAACAGGTGGTACTCCTGATTATGTGTTCTCTGTAGTAACTGTTACTCATGGTACTTGTTTAATTGATCCAGTAACCGGTATATATGTCTTTACACCTGATCTTAATTTTGTAGGCAATGCGCAAATAGTGTTCCGCGTTGATGATGCGTTAGGATGCAATGACCAAATAACGGTTACCGTTGTTGTTACACCTGCTCCTATAGTGAGTAGCACGAGTGTTCAAAGTTGTCAGCCGACAGTATTCGGAACATTAACCGGATTAGTATCAGGTGGCGTGCCTCCGTTTAACTTTACTCTGAGTGGTGTTCCAACGTGTGGCGCGGTAACTATTAATCCAAACGGTACATTTGTATACACGGGTCCGGTTGGTCCATGCAGCTTTGATTTTGTTGTTACTGATAACACTCCAGGTATGTGTTTTGGTACCGGAACATTTACTATAGCTCAAACAGCTACCGGTGCACCAATTGTTACTGATGGATTGTTCTGTTCATGCTTTAATACACCGGTATCAGGGAATCTTTCGAATTTTGTGTCTGGTGGAATTCCTCCTTATCTCTTCCAAATTGTAGGAACTCCGGTGGGTGGTACGGTTATAATCAATCCAATAACTGGATTCTTTATATTCAAGCCAACTCCGGGATTTATTGGATTTGCAAGCTTCCAATTTATCGCAAAAGATTCAAGTAACATCTTCTGTCAAAGTAATATTGGAACCATTACTATCCAAGTTCCATGTTGTCCAGGAACGGGATTGACTGCACCAACAGGAATTATTCCAGGATAATAAAGAAAATAAACATCTTGTAACCAAGAGCTCGACGAAAGTCGGGCTCTTTTTTTTGTGTGTATTTCAAGACATAGTATACTTACTCATAATGCATAAAATTATAAAGGTTGATTATGTCTTCAAAAATTATTTTAACAGGTGATCGTCCGACAGGGGCTTTGCACTTAGGCCATTATCTTGGGTCATTACTTAATCGTGTGGATTTACAAAACAAATATAAACAATATGTAATGATTGCAGATGTTCAAGCGCTTACGGATAATTATGATAATCCTAAGAAGGTGCATGATAATGTATTTCAAGTAATGCTTGATTATCTGGCAGTTGGCATCGATCCGAAAAAAACAACCATCTTTATTCAGTCTCAAATTCCGCAAATTGCAGAATTAGGAGTACTGTATCTAAATTTTGTGACCGTTAATCGATTAAAAAGAAACCCGACGGTTAAAAACGAAATTCAGCAAAAAGGTTATGGCGAGAACGTTACCGCAGGTTTCTTAACCTATCCCGTGCATCAGGTTGCTGATATAACGGTAGTTAAAGCTGACTTAGTTCCTGTTGGTGAAGATCAACTTCCTATGATTGAACAAGCACATGAAATTGTCCGTGCATTTAATCGCACATATAATTGTAATGTATTAGTTGAACCGCAAGCGCTGCTATCTCCCGTGTCACGTTTAGTGGGAACTGATGGCAAAGCAAAGATGAGTAAATCATTAGGCAATGCAATTTTTCTTTGCGATTCTGCGGATGAGATATCAAAAAAAGTGATGACTATGTATACCGATCCTAAACATATTCGAGTTACTGATCCAGGACAAGTAGAAGGGAATGTCGTTTTCACCTACTTGGATATTTTTGATAACCACAAATCTGAAGTTGCGGAACTTAAAGCACACTATCAGCGCGGTGGTCTTGGTGATGTGACTATTAAAAAACGTTTGATTACCGTGTTAAATGACATGATAGAACCAATTCGTAATCGTCGCGCAGAATATGCAAAAGATCCTATCCATGTCATGGATATCTTAGAACACGGAACTATTGCTGCTCAAGAAGTTGCAGAGCAAACTATGGCTGACGTAAGAAAGGTAATGCATTTAAATTATTTTTAAAAATAAAAATAATAACAAAAAGCCTTTTGTGTGGTATAAGCTGTACAAAAGGCTTTATTATTTAAAAGGGTAGCAGCATGAAAAAGACCATGCATTATGATAAAAAAATTTCGTTACTTAATGGCGGATTGATTTTGATTCTCATCGGATTGGCAGCATTTGGATACAAAGCAATCATTAAACGAGTGCAAAGAGTGACTTCAGAGGTCTGCATTATTGAGCAAGATGATGAGTGATTATGTGCTTTTTACAAAGCTTGCTTCTAATTTTTTACTTCCGGATTTGAACTTAACTTGTAGATAGGTTGCGCCATTAGGCCGTAGTTCAACATCTTCAACAATGCCAACTCCAAATTTAGGATGTGAAACCGGTTGATTTTTTTTCCAGCCACTCGTTATAAATTTATTTTTGAATTCGCTTGTTTTTAAAGACGATGTTGCGGTAAATTTTTTAACCGATTCTGATTTTATAGAAACTTTTTGTTGTGAAAAGCTGGTGGGATTTGGTTTAAAGGAGTCGCCACTCATCCATCCACTAAAAAATTGGGATGTTTGAAGACTATTCCAATAAGATCCATCAAAAATTGGCACTGTGCCCGCAGGAATCTCTTGTACAAAACGGGAAGGGCGCTGATCAACCATAGTGCCATATTGATAGCGATAGCGTGAATGCGTTAATAATAATCGTTCTTGAGCACGGGTGATGCCTACGTAAAATAATCGTCGCTCTTCTTCAACCGATTCTTCTATTGCCAGTGATCGTGTACTTGGCAGTAATCCTTCTTCCAGGCCGGTTAAGATAATAGTGTTAAACTCAAGCCCTTTTGCAGCATGCAATGTCATTAATAATACGGGATCTTTTTCATTACTTTCTTCTTGAATTTGCGCTTGCATGAGTGCAACTTCATCCAAGAAATCACCAATCGTAGTTACTTTTAAAGATTCTAAATGATTAATTGCTTGCAAAAGTTCTTTTACGTTATCGATTTTGCCAAATGCTTCTTCAGGATCATAGGTTTCTTTTAAATAGGTAAAATAACCGGTAGAAGTGATAATCTGCGCAACTGTTTTGCTTGGTTTATCTGTATGGCTCATGCCATCAAATAGTTTTACAAATGATAATAAGGCATCTTTTTTAGTACCGATAACCTCTTTCTCATCAATCATCATTTGTGCAATATCTTTAAAAGTAGCAAATAAGTTTGCATTCCATTTTTCTTGAAACTGTTCTTCAAATTTATTACCCAATCCACGCAGGGGACAATTGATTACTCGAAAGAATGATGCGCGATCAAAGGGATTAACCACTAATTTTAAGTACGCTAAAATATCTTTAATTTCTTTACGTTCATAGAACTGAATGCCGCCAACGATCTTATAGGGGATCGAATTTTTTAATAATGCTTCTTCAAGTGCACGTGATTGAAAATGTGTGCGATATAAGAGCGCGATCGTATTTAATTTCTGTTTTTTAGCTGCATGTTTTAAAAAGAGCGCAACAGCTTCTGCTTCTTGGTATTCGGATAAAAAAGCGATCTGCCGAATGCGATCCGATCCTTTTTTTTCTGACCATAAGTTTTTTGGATTGCGATTACTATTATGCGTAATCACATGATTGGCTAAATCTAAAATCGATTGTACGGATCTATAGTTTTGCTCAATCTTAATAAGCTTCGTGCCTTTAAAGTCATCAACAAAGTTCATAATATTACTGACCGTTGCACCACGCCAGGAATAGATCGATTGATCTTCATCGCCTACAGCACACAAAGAATCAATTATTAATGAACTATTTTTTTTAGTGCTATCAACGAGCGCCATCTGCTTTAATAGTTCGTGCTGCACTACGTTGGTATCTTGATATTCATCAACTAAAATATGGCGCGTGGTTTCTTGAAACCGTTTTTTAAAGTCAGGATTTTTTTTGAAAAGCTTCACCGCTTCTAAAAGTAGATCATCAAAATCGAGACATTTACTCGCAGTTTTATCTTTTTCATATGCTACAAACACATCGCGAATGAGTGGATTAAGCGAATGCACATCATGATGTTCAGGCGTTAATGTTTGATTTTTAATTTGAGATATTTGATACGAAATCTGCTTGGCGGTAATTTTTTTATTTAATCCGGTGCGATTAATAATGTTTTGAATAATCTTGTGCTGATCATCTTCATCAAGAATGGAGAAAAACGGATTTTCTAATAATTCACTATTTTGTTTTAACAAGCGTAAGCAAAATGAGTGAAAGGTACCTACAAACGGTAAATCTTGTTTGCGCCCCAGAAATCCTTCAATGCGCTCTTTCATCTCAGTTGCTGCTTTATTAGTAAAGGTAAGCGCAACAATGGAAGAAGGAAAGGCGTTGTGATTGAGCATTAAATGAGTGATGCGTGCCGTGATAACCCGTGTTTTTCCTGAACCGGCACCCGCAACAATTAATAATGATCCATTGCCATGAGTAACTGCCTCATATTGGGCATCATTTAAGTTACTTTTTAAAAAGGCATTAAATTGATTAATGTGTTCAGTGCTCATGAAATAATCCGATTCAGATTGTCTAAAAGGTATTGGGCTTATTGTAGCAAAGAAAGAATAATCGGAAAAGAAAAAGAGTGGCTGTTACACCACTCTCAAAGTTATATTATAGAGCAAAATTAAGCAGCTCTCTAATTTGTTTATTTTTATTAAATGCTTGCAACCCCGTATTACGTGCATCATAGCGATTTCGATCTATCTTTGCTTTTTGTGTTGCAGGGTAATGTTTTTGATAAAATTCTGCACGTGCATGGTAAGCATTTGCAAGTTCAACTAAATTCACCTGATTAGATGTTTGATTTACTTTTGCTAATGCTTGATTTACTTTATCATCTTCTTTCTGAATCATTTTATGTAAAACGTCTTCAAGATTTATTATTTCTAATCCAATGTTGCGTTTTGATAATATACCCGCCTCTTTAAGATCAGTTGATGGAGCATTATTTACTTCTTGTTCATAATCGTGATCTATTATAGCAGCGCAAAAGCCATCCAGCTGAGGCAAATCATGCGAAAATTCAACTACCAATTTAATACTTCTTCGGATATCATTTACGCCAACTGAATCAGCATAATTAATGGCACTGCGATAGGCAGTATATACAAACTCATTATCGTGAATTTCAGGCACTGCAATCGCCTCTTTGTATGCTAATAGTTTTTTATATTTGAGTCTTTGTTCTTTACACAATTCTTGGACAGCAGGATTATTATTACTGGTAGAGGTACGTTGGCAAAAATCTACAATTTTATCATAACGCGTTGTAGTTGAAGTTTCCTCTTTCATCACGGTATCAATGAAATGAGTTACATCAAAAAGAGCAGTTTCTTTTGCAACCTGTGCGCGCAATTCAGTTATGCGGGGATGAATGTCAACTTGTCTTTCGGGAGCTAAAAGCAATAGGCTTTCATATGCGGTAATCATACCAGATAGATTGCCATCTGCTTCTAATTCTTTAATTAAGTTTAATTGATTTGAAATTGGTTGTTTTCGCGTATCTATAAATTCAATAGTTGCCATCGTTTTTTTATATGTTTCATGATCGTTGGTAAGTTGGGCTAGTTTTGCCATTCTTACATAAGAAGAACGTGCGGCAACCCAGCGATGTGATTTATCCCCGAGTTTTTCATCATTAAAAATAGAACAAAGGGTATCATCAAGCTGATTCAGCTCATTTTCAACTTGAACGACGCTCTTTAATCTGGCAACTTCTTTTCTACATTGTAGTGCATGAGTTTTGAACTTATCAAATTTTTCTTTAAGGCCACGACTTTTCAAATTTGCACACAATTGCTCATAATTTGTTGCCAGCTGCTCATTACGTTTAATTTCCTCAATTGTATCAGTATGCGTGGTTGATGCTAAAGCTTTTGTTTGTTCAATGAGTTCACCTATCGAAATAGGTTTATCAACAGTTGGCAGATATGCACTTAACATGATGTAAGGCTTAGGCGATTTAGCTCGTTCAGAACCGTAACTCATGTTCATGAGTAGTGTTGTTGCTAATAAAATAATTTTTTTTATCATATTTTTTCCATACAATTACTGTAACATAAAAAACGCTGCGATAACCTCGCAGCGTTTTTTATCAAATCTACTTATATTTAGAAATTATAAGCCTAAAAATCCTAAACCAAGTAAACCAGTTTTCTCTTGTAATTCTCCAGCGCGTGCTTTGGTTAAATCTGCATAGACTTCATCACGATTTTTTGTTGCAGCTTCTACGTCTGAAGTGCGTTGAGTTAAAGCTGCAGCTAAACTATTGATAATAATATCGTGTTCTTTTTCCTTAGCGGTTTTATCTTTATTGTATTTAGTTTCGGCATCGTGAAGTTGTCTTTCTAAAGCATCTTTAGCTTTATCATGCTCTTTTAGTAAACCCTCTAATGCAGCAAGTTTAGCTTTTTCAGCATCTTTTACTTTTTTTGTATCTTCTAATTTCAAGCTATCTAAACTGCAAACAGCCTCACATTTTTTGTTATATCTGTCTTCGAGTTTTTGCACAAAAGTATTTGCATTACCTGCTGCTACTCTTTCTTTTTCTTTTAATTCAGCCATTTGTTTGCGAATATCTGTTAACTCATCAACTGCGGTAGTTAGTTGTCTGCGAGCAAGTAAAGTAGATCCTAAATCTTCTGCAGCAGCAGGCGTAACTTGTTTATCCATTGCAACCAAAGGAATTGAGATTAATAATGCGAGAGGTAAAATTTTGTAAGAAAACATGAAAAGACTCCTTTTAAAAGCTTTTTAAATGCGATTTAAAAAATCTTTTCCATCTTATACATATTTCATTTAAAAAAACAACTTATTATAAAAGAGAAATTAATGCTGGTGGAAATCTAACTGAATGAAGTTGGATCATCTTATTGCAAATAGCTTTTTAGGTATTCCAGGTTCTTAAAAACTCTACTAAAGGAGCAAGTTCTTGTTTGGATTGAGCTGAGACTAAAAGATGCGGTTCAAAGCGACTTAATTGAGGCGTTAGCTTTTCAATGTCAGCAACTTTATCTACTTTATTAAAGACAAAGACCATTGGTTTATCAACTTCGATCTCTTTTAAGATTGCCATAACAACTCTCACGTGTGATTCCCAATTAGGATCGGAGACATCTACTACGTGTAATAAAAGGTCAGCGTATTGCAATTCAGACAGGGTTGATTTAAATGCATTGATCAATTGATGAGGTAGCTGTTGAATAAATCCAACCGTATCAGAGATTAAACCTTTTTTCTTGCTATCAATATAGAGTTCGCGGGTAGTGGTATCTAAGGTTGCAAACAGTTTATCTTCAGCCAGCACATTACTTTTGGTTAATGCATTCAAGATTGTTGATTTACCGGCGTTGGTATATCCCACTAAGCAGATTAAAGGGATCTGATTGTTAAGTCTGCGTTTGCGTTGAGTTGCGCGTGCTTTTTCTAATGATTCTGATTGGCGGCGCAATTTAAGAATCGCATTTTCAATATGACGGGTTTCACGTTCTTTTAGAGTTTCACCCGGTCCACGGTTTCCAATAACACCAGCTTGTTGGGAAAGGAAGATTCCTTGGCCAGCCAAACGGGTTTTATCAAATTGAAGCATCGCAATAGCAACTTGGATCTTACCTTCAGCAGTATGAGCTGATTTTTCGAAGATTTCTAAAATCAAACGTGTTCTATCATGTATCTTGCAACGCAAGAAATCATTAAGATTACGCTCTTGCTGTACCGTAAGCGGCTCAGAAAGAATGACCTCTTTAATGTTATGTTTTTCAACCAAATCTTTAATCTCCTGGAGTTTACCCTTCGTTAAAAAATAACTAGGATCAATCTCGCGGAGCTTGATAAACACAGCATCTTCGTAGGGAGTGCCGTTAGTTTTAACAAGATTTAAAAATTCCTGAAAATAGGATTCAATATTGATTGATCTATTATAAGGAGCTTCTATGCCGATAATGAGTGTTTTGGGAAACACATGGGTGAGGTATTCGTTTTTCTTTGCCATAATAGCTAAATATACCTTATTTTCTTACTTTTTATAGTTATTTGTTTGTGTTACTATAATTCTAATATTAATAATATACAGATAAATCCAGTTTTTATTCAGCTTGAGTAATACTATGTTCGATTTTTTAACAAAGAAATTCACCAATATTTTTTCTAAGATTACCGGTAAAGGAACGCTGAACCAATCTGATGTTGATCAGGTTTTAGGGCAAGTTAAAGATGCTTTAATTGAAGCAGATGTCCCGTTATCATTAGTGCAAACCTTTACTGATGATATTGCCAAAGAAGTTGTCGGCCAAAAGGTGCTTGCCTCATTAAAGCCATCAGAGCATTTAGTAAAGCTGGTGCATGATCGCTTAAAATCATTCTTAGGCGGCCAAGATGCGGTTCCCTTTAATTTCCAGATCCCTTCAGTGGTAATGGTTATGGGTTTGCAAGGTTCGGGTAAAACCACTTCTATTGGCAAGATGGCAAATCTGGTTCAATCTGAAGCACAAGCCAAAGGCAAAAATCGTAGAATTTTATTAGCATCGGTAGACTTTTATCGGCCTGCTGCAGTTGATCAGCTCGAGATTCTTTCTAAGCAAGTTCCTAATGTCAGCTTTTATCGCGCGACTAATACTGATCCAGTTAAGGCAGCCCAAGAGATTTATGCCTATTATCAAAAAGAGTTATTCGAGATTCTATTTTTAGATACGGCAGGGCGTTTGCATATTGATCAAGAGATGATGCAAGAACTTGAAACAGTTAAA
>CAYSAX010000038.1:0-9834 GCA_964429045.1 uncultured Pseudomonadota bacterium | reverse complement strand
TCCAGTTGATCCAGTAGAACCAGTTGATCCCGTACTACCTGTAGAACCTGTCGAACCTGTACTACCGGTTGAGCCCGTCGATCCAGTTGATCCAGTACTGCCTGTAGAACCTGTGCTTCCCGTACTTCCCGTTGATCCTGTAGAACCAGTTGATCCCGTACTACCTGTAGAACCAGTAGACCCTGTCGAACCAGTGCTTCCTGTAGAGCCAGTACTGCCTGTTGAACCTGTGGATCCAGTCGAGCCTGTACTACCAGTAGACCCTGTCGAACCAGTAGCGCCTACGGCACCGGTTGGTCCGGTTGGACCGCTACAACATGGTCCGGTAGGCCCTGGTAAATTGCCAGGACACGGAAATCCTTGCGGATCAAATAAAATTCCATCAGTACTAAAGGTAGGATCTAAATCTCCATTAGTATCAAGCCTAACCCATAAAACATCATTGCATGAGTAGCCAGCCAATACATAATTACCATCAACATCAATATTTACTGCACGTGCTGCACTTGTATTACTAAAAATAACATCGGAAATACCACCTAATCCATAACTTCCATCAATTACTCCTGCTGAGTCATAACGTCCTGAAATTACATTTACATCATCAGCAAATCCGGCTGCAATTATGTTATCACCGCTAATAATTGCAAGATCATAAAACAATCCATATGAGCCAACATTAGTTAATGTTACCCCGCCTGACCCAAAGGTACCATCAAGAACACCAGACGTAGTATAACGCGCTACCATTGCTTGAGTATCAACATAACCAACAACTACCGGTCTTTCTAAACTATCAAGTACGATACTGTAAGAAATATTCTCTGCACCAATTTGATCAACAGTAAATCCTCCGGTTCCAAATAATGGATCTAAAATTCCATCATCGTCATAGCGCATTATTAGCAACTGGCTATCTGAGGTTCCACACACTACTATAAAATCATTACTTTGAACGTCTAATCCAAAACCAGTTGCAGATTGGCCTACTGGTGTTACTGTTATTCCGCCTGTTCCAAAAGTCGCATCAAGCACACCCGCAGTTGTGTATCGAGCTAATATTACTTGCGGCTTTCCTGCAATATTAACACCACCGGCAATAACAATTCTCCCATCTGATTGTAATCCAATTGCGTATGCATTTGCACCATTACCAAATGGCGTAGTTACATATCCCAATCCTGATCCAAACGCTCCGGTATCTAATAGTCCACTTGTTGTGTATTGTGCAACCGCTAATCTCGCTTGTCCTGAAACAACGGCATAGCCTGATACGATACTTTTACCGGTCGTCGGATTTATTATTACATCGTTAATAATCGATTCAGTTCCAATCAAGGTTGTTGTGGCACCACCAGTCCCATACGCCGGATCAAGCACACCAGTATCTAAAGAGCGTGCAATCAAGAATTGATAAAATCCGTCAATAAGGCTGGCCCCGGCTGCTATAATATTTCCATCAGCTTGGATTTGACTACTATTTGCATAATCTAAAGTTCCAAGCGTTAAAGATGAAATCTCAAACCCAATAAATAACAATACTATACTTAACCATATTTTTAACTTCATACTCTACCTTTTTATGCTCATGCAATTCTTGTAACGGTTATTGTAATGCCCGGACGATCTGTTCCATTTCCGCCACCCGCGAAAATTTGAAAGTTTCCTGCAGTTCCTGCTGGATCTCCCCTAAACTGAAAAGTAAGGACGTCTCCAGCCGTGATATTTGCAAAGAATGCACGCGTATGACTTTGTGGTTGATTATTTTCTGTTATATCAATAGCAGCCTGACTACCAGGAATTTCAACACCATTAATTGTTGCAATACTGCTAAACGTCCCTGAAGGCCCGCCTAATTCTCTTGATATGATATCGTATTCAACTAAATAAAGTCCGGTTTGATTAGAGGTAAATTGTGCAGTTCCAATACCAGGAGGTAAGATTGAATGAACCCATCCATCTATAGTGCCAATTTGATTAAATGTAATATCTTGAAATGAACCGCCGCCCCATGTTTGAGTACGCGTATCATAATCAAAAATATAGTTTTGATCACTTAAGTTTCCGCCCGTGGGTCCGGTGACACCAGTCGCACCAGTAGCCCCCGTTATTCCAGTAACTCCAGTTGGCCCGGTCAAGCCAGTTACTCCGGTATTTCCCGTTACACCGGTTAATCCTGTATTGCCAGTTAGGCCAGTGGCACCTGTTGCGCCCGTATTACCAGTTGCTCCAGTATTCCCCGTAGGACCAGTGTTACCGGTCAAACCAGTTACTCCGGTTATTCCTGTTGCACCGGTTACTCCAGTATTCCCAGTGATACTTATCCCCGTGTTTCCAGTTGCGCCGGTATTTCCCGTAGATCCAGTGTTACCAGTAAATCCGGTTACTCCCGTTCTTCCGGTTGCACCGGTCACCCCGGTATTACCCGTTACTCCGGTTGGACCAGTTACTCCAGTATTGCCTGTAGACCCGGTAGGACCGGTATCCCCCATGCCAGGACCAGTAGGACCTTGTGGCCCAGTTGCTCCGGTTGCACCAGTAGCACCACCACCGCCGGTAAATCCACTTGCAATTAAGCTACCGCAGACAATTAAATCTCCACTAATTTGTGCATTACTACCAACGCACAAATCATCATTTACAATTACATTACAAAAATTTGCAGCTGGACCAGTTATAAAACCAGTACAGCTTGTACAAGTTAATGCTCGTAATGTTTCTTCTGCTTCATAATATTGATCAAAAGAAATAGCAATGACAGACATATGCAAAAATACAGATACACTCAGTAAATTGACTAAAAAAAGACGCGAGGGATGCTTCATTTTATTTCTCCCAAATTTTTTTTGCTTCCTAGAAAACCATACTAGAAAAAAAAACAAAAATACAACTGCCTCATTTTTTTAGATAGTCGTACACGGTGTAGCACAACATTTTTACTTGCAAATAAATATTTTGTTGTATAGCATTTTGCGAGTCTAAAAACTTGAATTAAAAAAAGATAGCTATGAAGAAGTTATTGTTACTATTCTCTCTTATTTCATTATCTACATTTTGTGCTCAAAAATTTTCTCTCATTATCTTTATAGACTATGAAACTTCTTTTGAAAGAACATTAGAATATATTGAATGCATGGAAAAAAATATTCGTCATCCATTAATAGATGATATTCATGTTCTGTATAATTACATTGGAGACTCAAAAGAAAACATAATGTTGGGTTATCTTAAACAACAACCCGTGACAATTCATTTTAATCACGGAATGATTCATTTTACTGAAGCCATCGCCCTCGCTCACTCATCGTGCAAAAATGATCGCATCATTATAGCAAATCCCGACATATATTTTGATAATACATTATTTATATTAGATTATTATCAGCTAAATTATGTATTACTCAGCATAACTGCCTATCAAAATAATGTGCTTATACAAGATGCTGAATGTCCCATAGAAAATCCACGTGAGGGCACCTTACAAGATGCTTGGATTTTTCAAAAACCTTTCTATTATTTAGAAAACACTACAGTACCCATAGGCACTAAATATAGTGGAAGTCTTATAAATGTTTATGCAGTACTGCATGGTGTAATGTTACTCAACCCCTGCTTATCAATTAAAATCCATAAAGTTAACAAAAAAAATATCAATATATTTTGGAAACATCCTGAACTTGATGTATTACAGCCAGTTCAGTACGCAGAACTTCCTGTAAAAACAGTTCCTGCACCAGAAGCTCCTACACACCATAAAAATAATATAATTGCGTCCGTATCAAATAAAAAAAATATCCCATTTATTCAAGCAAAAGATAAAAAAAATAAATGCCTGATCAATCCACTACTTCATATTTTAAAAAAGAATTTTAATGACTATAACTATATTGAAATAAGTAATTCAAAAGATAATCTCCCTTTAAAATCATTTAAAAGTAATTACGCAATTGACAGCAAAGATACTATTGCATCACATTTGAGAGAAATTATACAACCATATGAAAAATACATTTTCTTTCTCAATGAGCTTTCAGGCAAATCTAACAATTATATACCTTACATCACCGAATTGAACACTTTAAAAGGCCTAATGCCTCAGAACTCTGTTATTGTAATAGCAAATGCACATTTATTTTACTCCAATGACAGCAACATTCCCCATACATTTAATAATTATCCCACCTTTACACAAATCATAGATACAATCAGTTCAATCGATAGCAATTATAAAGTTGCGTGTATTGATGATTTATTCTTGTTTTATATTAATCCCGATATTGCGATTTCTTCCGTTACCCATGCCTGCACTATAAGTAGATTGTATGATGATGATAATGATTCATTTTCTATTATCGATGTAATTGAAGCAGAAAAAATAATTGCAGAAGCCACACGCTTAGAAAAAGAAACTATCAAAGTGCTTGCTGAGAATTACAATGAGGTCTGGAATAAACGGTTACTATTAACGCGCCATTATCCATTATGGTACGGGCTCATATTATTCAATAATCACGAATACAAACCAGCATATGATCAATTTAAAGAAGCATATAATCGCGGGCTAACTCACTGGCGCATTAAGTGGTATATGGAGCTTGCATATTCCCACCTACAAGGATAATCATAATGAATCGGATCTATTTTATTATCGTTCTATTCTTTTCGGGTATTTTACATGCGCAACCGCGCGTCACTATTATTACCTCGATTCAGGATAATGATGATTGTATAGAAGGCTTTCTTTTAAACACATTCAATCAATCACTTTTTTATGAGTCTGAAATTATCATTATCGATAATAATTCTTCTGGCCATGAGGATATTCTCATAAAAAAATATCTTAAAGCTTTTTCTCATATTAAATATATAAGACTTAATAACACCCATTCATTATCGGATATTATTAATCTTGGAATAAAATGCTCTAAAGCACCGTATATAACCTATGCCTATATCCATGATCGCAGAACAATTTTCTCTTTAGAAGAGGCGATTTTATTATTAAATAATCAGACCAAAGTAGATGTTATTTATTCGAACTATTGTACAACAGATACCATAAATGCCCCTTGGTATGATGATGACAAGGACTATCAAAAAGTAAAACCTAATTCGATCCTACGTGCTACCCGCGGTAAAATCGGTCCCCAAGTGGTCTGGCGGCGTACGGTGCATCAAAGGCATGGATATTTTGACTCGTCATTTAATCAACTTGCCCTGCAAGAAATGTGGTGCAGGCTCATATCTAAAGGATGTAACTTTTACAAGGCTGATATAATTTCTGGTCTTTGTGTAAAGCTACCAATAATTAAGAATGAAGTAGAAAACCTAGGGCTCGTTAAAAGATACGGATTCTTCTGATAAAACAGTTAACGGTTTCAAAGGATTTGACACCATGAAAGAACTCACTTCCGTAGCTATATTCGGCATGCCAACGCGTGTACTTCACAATTATGCTGAGCCATTACTAACTATTATTACCCCGATACGACACGATGATAAAGTTGAACCCTTTATTACTGATATTATTAGTAAAACTATATTTAACAAATCAGAGCTTATGCTTATTAGTAATTCAATCACTTGCGAAGAACAAGCCATTTTAAATGAATATCTGAATATATTTGAAAACATATGTCTTATTTCAGGCAATCCAACGCAGACCCTGAGCAGCCTCTGTAATAAAGCTATTAAACAAGCACATGGCAGTTATATTACCTTTATGCATATTGACGATTATCGTCCTAATGATTTGCTTGAAAACCAAATAACTGAGCTTGATCAACATGAACAGATTGATATAGTATATTCGGACTATTATACGAGTTACGATCGAAATACTGAAACTTCCAAAGCCGATAATTGGTATTTAGTTACACTTCCAGAATTTAAACCACATTTACTATATCGTGATGTTCCGGGTCCTCATACTATGTGGAGAACTTCATTGCATAAAAACAAAGGGTTTTTCATAGAGTCATTTGTCTTTAACTATATGTGGGAATTTTGGAATCGTTGCGCATTAGATAACATTAAGTTTAAAAAAGTTTCAGGAAATCCTGGTACTCACTACTTTAATTATTTTAATCAAAAAAGAATCTTTTTAAACTCATCAGATTTTGATCAGAGCACTCAAGAAGAGCTGTATATTCGGGAACATTATCGATCAATGTGGTCTCAACCATCAATTGCAGAAAAATCATTTGTGATTGTTACTGCATCTTATAACAATAAAAGTTGGTATAAATGGAATTTAGATTCAATTTTGAATCAAAATTACAATAACTATCGGGTTATTTACATTGATGATTGCTCCAAAGATCAAACAGGCCGCTTAGTTATGGAATATGCAAAATCAATTAATAAGGCTGACAAAATCCAAGTAATTATTAATTCAGAACAAAAAGGTGCTTTGGCCAATCTTTATTCTGCTATCCATTCATGCAAACCTGATGAAATAGTTGTTTTAGCAGATGGAGATGATGCGCTCGCTCATGATGATGTTCTAAAATACTTGAACGCAGTCTACCAAGATTCAAATGTATGGTTTACCTACGGCCAATTTGAATGGTATCCGGCAAGAATGCCCGGCTTTGCCAGTCAACTACCCACATGGGTTATTGAACAGAATTCTGTTCGTAATTATCGTTGGGTAACCACCCATCTAAGATCATTTTATGCAGGGCTCTTTCATAAAATTAATAAAGAAGATTTAATGTACGAGGGACGTTTTTGTGCAATGGCATGGGACTTGGCAATTATGTACCCAATGATTGAGATGGCTGCATTCCATACTAAATTTATCGATCAAGTATTAATTAAATATAACAGCGAAACTAATTTGAACGATAATAAAGTTAACGCTGATTTACAAAACAGAATCGATCTTTACATAAGAAAGCAACCACCTTACAGTCCTATTAGTCACTTTATGGATTAATTTGCTCTAAATTCAGCATGATTTTTTGTAAGTGCTAATAATTTGCGATCAAAAGGCAAATCCCATAAATCCGGATAGCAATAGGACGGTGATAAAATCACCGTTGGTGGATAATCTATAAAATAACGATTTAAATGACTTTCATCATGCCACTGCGCAATAATATTATGGCTTAGATCAATCGTAATATTTTGAGCACAGTTGTAAGCCATTTGTAAAAATTCTTGCGTGCTGCCACCATAAAAACCACCCGCAAAATAATAGTGCCCCTCATTTTCATACACGCAAGCAGTAGACGCCCGATTTCGCTCATAGTCATCATGCCGTTGATAAGGCAAACTGAAGCCTGGATGTTGAGTTGCGACTCTATCTCCCAAAATTTCATCACCAACAGTATCAATAAAAAGCATGTCTGCATCACAAGCAAATAGATAATCAAAATCTTTAAACTGTGCGCTTGAATCATAATATACTTTAAAACGCATCATCGTATCATATGGCCACCCTAATCGCTTTTGTTCAATTCTTACCACATGATCCGATTCAGGGACTTGGCCATCGGTAAACACAAAATAGGTACAATCATGATTTGATAAAAAAAATTGATCTGCCGAGACAAAAAGTTTATCCAAAAAATAAGTATATTTTCCGGTTGCCATAACTAAAAGCCCCACTTTATAGCGGGGCTTTACATCTGCATAACTACATAAATGCGATAGTATTAAAAAAAATATTAACTTTTTATTCATGTGCTACTCAAGAACTATATGTGAAATAGATTCATCTTTGTTTTTAACATCTTGCCAACTAAAGCTCTTCACTTTATCCAAAGTTTTCAAAAACGCTTCAATTTTTGATTTACTATAATGATTTTGATACGTCGTAAATCCGCCAACGTTGATCATCCCCATCTTATCTGTACTATTTTTATCGGGATTAATAAAAAAGACTATAATGACTTCTTTTGAGGCGACACGGATCATTTCTTTAATAGCATTTTGATACATGTTTAGATGCTCTAATAAATGTCTGCAAAATACTAATTCAATCGAACTATCCTCGTATGGCATACTTTCGACACGCGCTTGCACAGCATCTATACCACGCTCAAGAGCTAAGCCCACAAAAGTACTGGAAATATCAAGCGCATCATAATGAGCTTGTGGACAACTTTTTTTCAATGGCTCGTAATCTTTACAAAACCCACACCCAACATCTAAGAGCGATTTATAGCTCTTTTGCATGATATGAAGCCGTAAAAGAATTCGCGAAATAGCATTTTCATTACCCCACCATCCCGCAAACTCTTCTTGACACCGTTTATCTCTACTTCTTTGTTCCCACATTTTTTCGTATTCTTTTAAGGGAGTTAAGTCAGAAAGCAATGTAAGTGGCAAAATTACTGCCATTAACACGAGTAAATGTTTAGAAATATTCATTAAATTCTCATATTTAAAAATTGTTTATCAAATCTTATCTGTTTTATTTATGTTTATGAGCTCCTTTACCACAAAACTTTGATTTTCAATGATAAGTTGTATTTCATCAATCAGAGTTCCCCATTGCGTTACACAACCATGCCATGGAGACATTTGTACTTTATAATTGCCCAGCTTTGAAGCAATAAAAGAAAAATTTGAATCGGCACGAATGAGACAATCAAATTGTTGTATTGTAAAAAAATCATCCAACACGTTAATAAATTCATTATTTTCACTTCTACGATAGTCAATCATCATACGATCGCAAGCAATCCCTTTAGTATATTTATCGGCAAGTTCTCCGGGATTATCATGATCGGTAAAAAGATACACATAGATTTTACGTCCCGGAAATAACCCAACTATTTTTTTTAATTGTTCGATATAAAAGGAATCAGGGGCAAATCGCAACGGATGAGACGCAGTCAAGGCTTCAGGAGTTATCCGATAATTTGGAATATCCCAACCGGTTCCTTTACGTACATGAACCGCAACTTTAATCGATTCATCCAATATAAGCGAAAGTGACATGGGATTTATTTGAGCAATCATTGTCTGTAATAATGATTTAAATGATTGGTCTTCCCAGTCGACGGTAAAAAGGAATGGACAATCTGTATCATAACGATTAAAAATCGATTCCGGAAAGAATGGAATAACATATAAACAACCATTTTCAGGATCAATCTGAGTATCCATTGAATAAGTAATAACTCCTTCAAACTGAGACTCTAAATCATCGCTATACGGAATTTCTAAAAGATCTAACATCAACTGTTCTGAATAACCAAAAGGCTTATAGAGTAAGGGAATATTATATTTATACGATATCCATTTTGCATGACAATAAGAGAGAAGATTGTCTCCCAGTCTACCACCACTAAAAGTATAAGTAACCGCACTGGGCATGCCTAAAATAGAATAAGTTGAAGAAATAAGAAATACTAAAGCAATGATTTTGATTTTCGCGAACACATCATTCTTCATAATTTGAGCTACTCTCATTATCGAAATTAAAAACAGAGCTAAAGTATCCCAACTTTAGGTAATACACAACAAGCTTATCAACTAAATCTCTCAGGATTCGATCTAGACAATTAACAAGAAAATTAGTAATTCTGTAGCAACATATTTTAAAAAAAAAGCAGAGTAAAAATGAATATACAAAAAATCGCGCTCATAAGTATCATCTTAATTTTCAATAAAAGCTGTCTGAGTACCTCACCATTTGATATGCAATGGAAGCATATGCAAAATGAGTATAAAAAATTATGCCAATCTCTAAATGAGCAAAATTTAATTGAAAAAGAAAAACAGTACGTACATCCTTATTGGCAAACAACAAAGGAAGAGGTCAAAAAATTTATCCTAGGAGTTCCCGAAAGAAATTTTTTAGGAAATTGGGATATTGGG
>CAYSAX010000037.1:0-9842 GCA_964429045.1 uncultured Pseudomonadota bacterium | reverse complement strand
TTTGGGCAAATCTACCATTGAATGTTTGATTTACCGTTTTTATGAGGTAACGGGCGTAAAGATCTTAATTAATGGTCATGATATTAGGAGCATTACTCAAAAATCGTTGCATAGAGCAATCGGCATCGTGCCGCAAGATACCGTTCTGTTTAACAATACGCTGTATTATAACATTGCCTATGGTGACCCTTCTGCAAGCAAACAAGAAGTAGAAAATGCGATTAAAATGGCACATTTAAATACGTTTATTAAACGGTTGCCCGATGGCTATAACACTGAAGTAGGCGAGCGCGGATTAAAATTATCCGGCGGAGAAAAGCAACGAGTTGCTATTGCACGCGTATTATTAAAAAAGCCAGCACTCTATATTTTTGATGAAGCAACTTCCGCACTTGATACACATACCGAACGAGAGATCCAAAATAATCTCGATGAAATCTCCCAAGGAGCAACTTCATTAACGATCGCGCATAGACTTTCAACCGTAGTGAATGCCGATGCAATTATTGTGCTTGATCATGGTAAAATTGCCGAGCAAGGAACTCATGAAGAGTTATTAGCACGCGGTGGCCTCTATGCAGAGCTCTGGCAAAAACAGATTCACGATGGCGATGGGGAATAAATTACGCTTTTTCCGGAATTTCTTTTAATTCCACCAAATATTGTCTAACGCGTTCATGATGCATCGGTATTTCTCTGCGAGGCCAACGATGATTAATTTTTTTACCATGATAAGTGCCAGCAGCAGGTTCATAATATAAGGTCACCATCTCACGTGTATCATTACCGATCCAACGGACTATTTGCTTTCCATCCTGATAAAATACCTGCGATGTCCAATTTTTAGTTCTTTGCATAGAAAAAGTTAAGCACGATGCAAGTAAAAGCACATAAAAAAAATAATTATATAGTTTCATTTTGTCCCTAAAAATACAATTCCCTCATTAATCCCATTTGGAATAATATCATTTTTATGAAAACAGTATCAATATCACGCTCTTTTCTTGTGATCAAAAATCATTTGTTTTATTATTAATACGACTTTTCTACATACAAATTTAAAAATATTTTTATAAAGATGTGAAAAATATGGAATTAGAAATACAAAAAAATAAAGTTACTGTTCATGAACCAACCGCTATGCGCGATGGATTACTCGCAGCAATCGGTAATACACCTTTAGTCAAAGTCCCGTTCAAAAATGTTCCGGGCAATTTATACGGCAAATTAGAATATTTAAATCCCGGTGGCAGCGTTAAAGATCGCTCTGCATTATTCATGATTGAAGAAGCTGAGCGCAATGGCACTTTAAAACCCGGTGGTACTATTATTGAAGCATCATCAGGCAATCAAGGTGCTTCTACGGCAATGATAGCTATTATTAAAGGCTATAAAGCCATTATCACTGTTTCAGAAAAGATCAGCCAAGAAAAGTTTCAAACCATCAAAGCATATGGCGCAGAAGTTATTATGTGCCCTTCAACTTCATTCATTGAAGATCCGCGCAGTTATCATAGTGTTGCTGTTGAGCTTTTAAAAAATACCCCTAATAGCATCATGCTCAACCAATATTTTTATATGCAGAATGCGCACGCTCATTATCTTTCACTCGCCACTGAAGTATAGAATCAAACCCATGGCACCGTAACTCATTATTTTGCAGCTGCAGGAACCGGCGGAACTATTAGCGGCGTCGGCAAATATATCAAAGAAAGAAATTCTAACGTTAAAGTCCTAGCAGTAGATTCAAATAATTCCTGGCGCACCACCGGTGGAAACCCAAAGCCCTATAAAGTTGAAGGAATGGGCATCGATTTTGAAACACCGGTTTTAAATAAATCGGTCATCGATGATTATTTACCGGTCACTGATGAAAATGCATTGGGCATGCTTAAAATAATGGCTTCCCAATATGGATTATTAGTCGGTCCAAGTAGCGGCGCAGTAGCATTCGCAGCACAAGAATATGCACAAAAACATTTTGGCCCTAACGATTTGGGTGTTATGATCTTTGGCGATTCTGGAAGAGCATATTTGACGAAGAATTTTTATTAATCGCACTCCGTTCAACTAACGCCGAAACTTGGGTCGAGACTAAAAAATTCAGCTTGCACGTCGAGGTTACTCTTTGATTGGCTTTCTACTTTTTATATTTTCTAAATATTACTACATTTAACAATAGAAATAAAAATTGATGAAAATAACGTCTTGATCATACTTGAAAAGCGTTTTATAATAAACTATATGAATACAAATAGACTTAAACATCCCCTTATTTTAGAGAAGGCTCATGAATAAATTATTACTCTCTCTCTCATTTCTCAGCGCTATTGGAATTCTACATGCTAAGCAATAACAAACTGATGAATCAGTAATACCCAATTCATCATATGCTGTGTATGAAGGCGCAACATCAATTACTGGCGGCGTTCCAGCTTCCTCAAAACTGGTTACCTTCTACACATTTGATGGACAACCTTTAAAAACTATTGAACACAAATTTCGCTTTCCGATCATTGAACGTAAATTAGATCAAATGGCACCAAAGCCTCGTCCAACTGAATGTGAAGTTAAATATTGGCCTGCAATTCAACTAGGTTTTGGTATGCGCAAAGGAGAACCAGGAAATTTCATTATTTTCTATGATAAAAATGGAAATATTATCACTAGAGAACGCTTTAATGAAAATTCAAACTTACAGAACTTTAATAACAAACTTGACTTAAGTATTGTAAAACAAAGAGCAATTATTTCATATGCAAAAGAAAGAGTAATTGAAAAAGCAAAAGAACAACTAAAAGCAAGTAGATGAATTTTTATTAATTTTTAAGATAATGTTCTAACAATTCTAATGATACCGGTTGCGGCTTTGATAAATAGCTTTCTGATGCATTGGTGCTAATGCCTTTGCTAATTGAAGATTTGTTTAATGAAATATCGGGAGCAGTAACCGGTTCATATCCACCAACTTTTTGCAGAAGCTCATACGCTTCATTAATATGAGTGCCACCAGCAAATACGATTACTTTTTTCTTACTGTCAGACTTTAAAGATGCGTCAGTAATCTTTAAACCGATAAATATGCCATCAAAGGTGAGTAATGTTTTGACCATATCAAGCCGATTGAGCGGCGTTGAGCGATCGATTAAATATTCAGCAATCGTTTTATGATGATCTTGCATAAGATTTAATTTTTTCATCATGTTTTGCACATTCTTTGATTTTTCATTGAGCGCTGTATTAAATAATGCATTGGATTGGCCAATCAATAATTGATTATACGCATGCTCAATTTCTTGCATAAGAGATGAGATAGTCATTTTTTTGGTCGAAGGAAATAATAATGGATCGGCTGTAATATTATTAATCACGGGCCCCAATGCAACAACACGGCAGTAGCGATACTCTACATTGCAATGAGGAACATGATGCTCCTTACAAAAGCCGCCTAACCCAGCCAATATTCCGGTGCGCGAATTAATATAATAAGGACCACAACCACAACGCCCTGCATCATTGGTTGAACTTAAATCTTCTACGATAATCAAAACGTCCTGTGGATTGGCACTGGGAAGAATATCTTCTATTTTTTTGCGTTGAATCGTATTTGCTACATGAGTCTTATCATGAAAATCACAAACGCCAATCCAGTAATGATAGCATGCAAACGTTGGTTGCCATTTTTTAAGCACTTTAATGTCATAACTATATGACAACACATCGACTGATATAAAACAAAGACAAAAGCCTATTACGGCCCATAAACGCTTCATTACTCCCCCTGAGTAAATCCCAATTCATATATAATTTTATTGCAAATTGAAATTATATATCAAGGTTTTGCCCAGGAGCAGCTAATAAAGCCAGTTTAATAAGCGTTTATTTTAAAAAAATGCGGCTAAATTAATATTATTGCGATTAAGATTACCAAATGTGTGGAACAATGGTTGCGGTAATTGATCTAAACTAAACCATTGCCATTGTTCGCATTTATGCGGTTCAAGTACGGTAGCAATCCCTGAAACATAATCAGCAACCATAATGATAGTAATATAATGTTTATTTTCTACGGCAAAAAAATCTTCGGTGTATGGCCCACGGCGAATATTGCCAATCACCAATCCCGTTTCTTCAGCTACTTCACGGTGCGCACATTCTGCTAATGATTCACCAAATTCCAAATGGCCGCCGGGAAATGCCCATAATCCTTGGCCATGACTATTCAAACGTTTGCCTAAAAGAACTTTGTTATCTTTTACTATGCAAACGCCAACCCCAACTTTGGGACGTTCATTCATCGATTTTTCCTTTATATGCTTTTTGCGTCATCTCAAGATGGTCATTTTTAAGATCATGCTTAATCACTTCTAGCATTATTCTGACGTCATTAGTACCCAAAAGCAATGCGCCCACATCTATTATTTCTCCATCTGCCAAACACGCATATTTAAAATGTTTGAGTACAACATATGAATTGCTTGTTAAAACATTCTGATAATTAGGTCCTAAAACTTGATAGAATTGTCTCATCGAAGAGATCATTCCTACCGCATCGACTTCATCATCTTCGAGCCTAAGAGCTATGTATGCTTGCGCAAGCCGACCCTGCTTATGTCTTAATGGATGACTGGCATCTTCAATCGCTTTTACACGCTCTTCAAAATCAGTGCTTCTATGTTGTGGAAAAAGCTCATTAAATCTTGCACGTAATGTTTTTAAATGATTTTCTTTCGCGTCTTGATCAAGCGTTAATCCATGAAACGGATCAGGCAATTCACATGCATTAATTATATTTATAAAAAATAGGAATAAAAAAAGATAAAAAAACGATTTCATTTGCTCCCCTCCTTACAGCATCATTTACTACCGATACTAACAAAGGGAGATGGGCTAATTTAAGAATTTTATAAAAGAGTAATTGACTGGCCAACTTTAAGAATTGTTAAAGCCTTTTCTTTTTTATGCAACTGATGGTGATTCCATGCCGCTTGTAATCGCGTGAGTGGCCCCTCAAAAGTATCAACACCAAATTGAAAGGTTCCCCAATGCATCGGTATAAAATGATCAGCTTTTAAATCGATAAATGCTTGGACTGCCTCTTTGGCATCCATATGCGATTTACGCATTGAAGGATCCGGTTCGCATGGCGCGATCGGCATAAGAGCCGCATGAATACGCGGAAATTCAGTCGCAATGTGATGATAGTGATTCGCGTAAGAACTATCGCCGGCAAAATACACCGATTTAGCCTGAGCTTGATCAGCTGGTTTATGAGTAATCATCCAACTACCCCAGAGCGACTTATTACGATCAAAAACACCTCGTGCAGACCAATGATGTGCCGGCACAAATGCATACTCAACTGTTCCATGATCATTAGAAACAGTATGATTTTGCCACCATTCATGTTCAACCACTGATGGAATCCCCTGCTTATTGAGCAATGTCTTATCACCAATCGGTGCCAACACCTTCATATAAGGATGATGAAGCTGCAAAGCCTTTAAACTTTTAAGATCGGTATGATCAGGATGATTGTGAGACAGGACCACAAAATCTATTTTAGGTAACGTATCGGGAGTAATACCTGGCGCTAACATACGAGGGAAGAAAAAAGAGGCATTACCAAAAATAGGATCGGTAATGATATTAACCCCTCCCATTTGAATCAAGAATGTAGAATGGCCAATCCACGTAATAACCGGTTCAATACTGGTCGAGCGGCGTTCTTCTTTGACTATCCAATCTGAAGTTGCTGCTTGGCGGCGTTTTTTTCTACCGGGAATCGACCGTAAAAAGGCAGGAATGGTCGCGAAAAATAGACTTTCAATCTTATCGTTCTCGTGATTGAAATAACGATTTTTCTTGATAAAAGGAACTATGCGATGCGGTTTTTGTATATTCATTCTAAAAATTTTACCCCCATCCAGACAGAACGTCACGGATAGGGGAAATGGAGGTTATCTAATCGAATTGTTAATGTTACTTAACACCTCTAAATGTATCTGAGCTTTGAGGAAAAATCAAACTTTTTCAATAAAATTGTCTAGGTGCGTTTTCTTAAAACCTTTTTGTCAACCTTTCCCGTACCAGTTACAGCCAATTGCTCCGTTGAACAGACAAATTTGCGTGGTACTTTATATGCTGCCAGATGCCGCTCACACAGCTCCCGTAACCGTTTTTCAATATCGGGAAGATTGGTTTTTATTTGCACGTAAGCCACCGCAATCTCACCAGCTGCCTCATCAGGTTCGCCAATAACGCCAACTCTGATTACATACGGGTCCATTTGGATCACATTTTCAATTTCTTGCGGGTATATTTTAAACCCTTTATTAACAATAATGTCTTTAATGCGTCCGGTAACAATCAACTTGCTGCGTGCATTAAAATAGCCTAAATCACCCGTATCCAGCCATCCGTTTTGAATGGTAACAGCGGTTTTTTCCGGCTCATTATAATAGCCAAGCATAATATTATCACCCTTCACCCATATTTGCCCAATAGTCTCATTGGACACTATTGCACCTTGCTCATCACGCACCTCAATGGAAACCCCTATTAAGGGGCTGCCCACACTATCGGTCGGTTCAGTAATATCTTGTAAATCGGCCGTTAAGACCGGACTTGTCTCGGATAATCCATATCCAGCTCCAATCTTACGCTGGTAAATAAGTTCAAAACCACCCCGAATACGATCGGGCAACGCATCTCCGCCGCTGGCAAAATATTTAACCGAACTTAAATCGGCATTTTTTAATAAACAGATAAGACCAAAAAGTGCCGGAATTCCTACAAAAATAGTCGGCTTATGCGCTAACCCTTCTAGAATATGGCGTCGTTCAATACGGGGCACAATTATCACGGCACATCCTACCAATAACGTTTGCCATATGCAGACACTTTGGGCAAAGCTATGAAAAAAGGGTAATACCCCAAATACTCGTTCTTGTTCTACAAAGCCAAGCCGTGCGAGTGTTTGGATACAATTAGTTAAAATATTTTTAGAACTGAGCATCACCCCTTTTGGCAAGCCGGTGGTTCCTGACGTGTAAAGCAACGCTGCCATCTCATCAGGCTCCAAATAGGCAGGCACACGCTCAAGCACCGCATCATCTACCGCACTGGCAATATCCATATCAGCTTCAGTGATTACCGGAACTTTAGTGTCGATATGATCTTCAACTAATTTATTAAGCAGTACTTGCGATGCAACCATCATCGTTGGCTGCGCATCATTAATGATATGCTGCAATTCACGTTCTTTCAAAAACGTATTGATCGGTGCAACTACCGCCCCACATTGTACAATTGCATAATACCCAACATAAAATTCGATCGAATTTTCAAAAAAGAGTAATACCCGATCACGTGGTTTGACCCCTTTATCTTTTAATTTTTTTGCAAATAAGGATGCATAATAAAAAAGCTGTTTATACGTAATAGTACGATCTTGAAAAATAAGTACCGTATTGCTCGGATACTTTTGCGCCGCATACGATAATAATTGTCCTAAATTCATGATCGAGCCAGTTAAGCTGGTGATCTGTTTATATAAATTATCATAGAGCTGACGCTCATTAACAGAAATTATGTTCATGTAATTTCCTTTTTTATTTCATAACTTTTTGAACAATTTTGTTATAATCAGTAAAGCAAAACTGTCATCAATATCACAATAGGACGTCACATGATCGCTATAAAAAAAGGCATACTCATTGCAATTGAAGGCATTGATGGCTCAGGCAAAAGTACTTTAGCAAAAAATCTTTATTCATCACTCGTTGCCCAAAAACACTCAGTACTTTTAACTAAAGAACCGGGTGGCACTCAATTAGGTCAAGAGTTGCGCACGCTGGTGCAAGAAAAAAAATATCCTATTTGCTCACAAGCAGAATTTTTATTATTTGCGACCGATCGCGCACAACATTTTCATGAAATAATAATTCCCAACTTACAAGCAAAAAAAATAGTTCTCTCCGATCGCATGTCCGATTCATCTTTGGTGTATCAAGGTTATGGTCGCGGATTAGATATTAAAACAATCAACACCGTTAACAATTGGGTTATGCAAGGAATCAAACCAGATATTACTATCTATGTGAAAGTTACCTCTGATTTAGCAATGAAACGCATTCTTGCCCGCAATGCAGCACTTACTTCTTTTGAAAAAGAAAAACAGGATTTTATAGAACGTTTGGTGCAAGGATTTGACGCTCTATACGAAAATCGCAGCGATGTTATTATTATTGATGGAACCCTTAGTCCAGACGAAGTAAATCAGCACGCATTAACGAAATTGCAAACATGGATCAATCAGTATCGAATAATCGCTTAAGTTCAGAAGTGATACTAACTCACCCGGCATACTTATTTGTCGGTGACACTGATAGCCTCCTTGCGCATACCATCACGCTTTTACAAAAGCAGTTTTGTGCAAGTAAAGGATGTTCTGTTTGCATTCAATGTCGCAAATTGCGTGAACAACAACATGAATCGGTACTCTGGCTTGCACCCGAAAAACAGTATGCACTTGATGATTTAAAGGTGATCTTTTCTACCATTTCATTTGCATTAGATGATAATCAGCATTTTTATTTTATATTGCAGCAGGCAGATCATTTAACCTCAGCATGCGCCAATGCATTATTAAAATCGCTTGAAGAACCGCCAACTGGCTACCATTTCATTTTATTAGCTCAACGCAGTGAGGCATTGCTGCCAACCATTAAATCACGCTGCTTGATCTCCAATGTCGGTCATGCGTATGTGCCGCCAACCGCATCTTTGATTCCTTTTTTTACCACAACACAATTTCAAGATCCCTTAGCATTTGCAAAAGAGCTTGATAATACCAATCCCAATGAATGGCAAAGCGTTGAGCTCTTAGATCAGTTGTTTGTGCACTGGAGTCACCTCTATAAAAAAGCAGTCATCGGAAATGATGCACAAAAAATAAAAGTCTCTGAGCGTATGATGCAGCATATAAAAAAGGCAATGTCACAACCACCAATGCCGGGGAGTAATAAGCTTTTTTGGAAGAATCTGTTTTTACAAATTAAAGAGTTATGATCAAATTTCGATCTGAAATTAAGCGCAAAATTTGATTTGCAATCAAGTTCTATATAGAATATTGACTATATAATCACCAAACTATCGCTTTAAGGCTTAACTTCATGAACAACAAACTCCTCATTTTAGTGGTAATAAGCACTCTTTATGTTACTGGCTCACGTGCAATGGATAGCCATCCTAAATTTGAAAATTTTGAAAGAAAAAGACAAAAAGCAATTAATCAACTTTTAGGTGTAGGCCCTGCCCCTGCAGCCCAAACGTCTGCCGCTGCTGCAGTATCTTATGACTTATCAACTTTTGAAGGTTTGAAACAAGCAGTTGCTCAATTAAAACAAAGAATTGAAGCAGATGCAGTAACAGCTTTAGTCTCAGGAAAAAAGCTCCTTGTTTCTGAAAAAGATTTAGATTTTCATGAAAAACTCGATTCAGCCTATTCTGCATTCATCCCGCACAATTTTAGAAATCGTCTGGCTATAGAATCAGTCACCCCTCAAACAATAGCAGCTGTCGATGCAAAATGTGCACGAGTAGCTTTGAAAATTGGTAACGGCCAAGCACAAGAAGTGTCTCGCGAAGAAATTAATAAATTGAATCGATCAGCGCAACAGATCCCTTCAAAAAGCTCTTTTTCTTATTGCCCAACATTCAAACAAATTGGCATTGGCACCGTGGCAATCTGGGCGAGCTTAGAACTTTATAATGCCTATCGTACTGCCGATACAGAGAAATGGAAAAAAGCTGGGTATTTAAAACCACTATTACTCGCA
>CAYSAX010000036.1:0-9852 GCA_964429045.1 uncultured Pseudomonadota bacterium | reverse complement strand
GATCGATCCCTTATATTTTTTATTCTTTAATTTTGGTGGCAAGCGTTTGGTTTATCATCAGAAAGAATCTTTCATTTGGACCTATGAAGCTACACGATACCACTGCAGCGCGCACGGGCAATCTGTTTGGAGGTAAATCTCCCATAGCAGAAAGCACCATTTCATTAAAAAGTGAGCACAAAGGATCATTATGGGATCTGGTTATCCCTTTAGCCACTCTTTTAATCACCTTCGTACTGGGTATTTCCTGGGCTGGAGGCTATTGGCTTTTTGGCGGTACACTTTCTTTCCTACAATCAATTCAGAAAAATAACCAAACCAGCTATGCCCTTTTTATTGCAAGTATTATTACCCTTTTGGTAACGCTCGCATTAGGATTACGTAAAAAAACACTTAATGTATCGGATGTAAAAGCCTCCTTCCATGAAGGAGTTTCATTAATGCATACTTCCGTTATCATGGTGTTTTTGGCATCAACTCTGGGACTTATGATGCGTGAAGATTTGCAAACAGGAGCTTATTTAGCACAAATTCTGTATGGCATTATTAGTATTGCTTTACTTCCTTTGCTTTTTTACCTATTTTCAATTGCAACTGCTTTAATTACCGGTTCCGCCTGGGGCACTATCGCATTGATGGTTCCCATTGCAGTACAGATGGTAATCACATTGCTCAATGCCACCACACCAGCGCTACCTATCAATGTCGCTATTTTAATGCCCGTACTCGGAGCTATATTCTCTGGAGCGGTATGCGGCAATCATATTTCTCCGATTGCAGAGACTACTATTATGTCTGCCAATAGCGCGGGATGCTACCCGATTGATCATGCGTATACTCAATTTTGGTATGCGTTACCCGCCATCATTGGTGCCGGAATTTCCTTTTGGCTAACCGGACTTTTGTTATATCAGTCTGCCTGGATAACATTCGGTGTTTCACTAGGAATGGGCATAGGATTTTGTTTTCTCTATTGCGCTATAGCGCATAAACTCGCCAGAAAACGTTTCTAATTGTAACAAATTTGACCGATCAGATCGATCTGATAAGCTCAGAATATATACTTAATTGGGATTTATTATGATTAAAAAATTATTATTACTTACTTTAGCTGTTTCAAATATCACCGTATGCATGCAAAAGACAACAGGATGGGCCTATAAATTAGTACCTGACACCTTAACCATTGCAACAACACCAGATACCAATGAAGCAATAAAAGATATTACTAAATGCGTGCCGAAGATACTTGAATCAGTAGAAAATTCTACCGAAGCTATCTGTGATGTAGCAGGAGCTGCAGCACAAAATATTTCCGGTGCATTGGATACATCAGTTAAGAAATTTTGTAAAAGCAACAAGAAAAATGTAAAGCTATTAACTGCTACCGCCGACAAAGCAATCGATACTGGTCTTAGAATTCAAGTCAATCCGATTACTATTAATCCCCAAACTATTAAAACATTATGCTTCTCAACAACCGGCGTTGCACTTGCAATGGCAGGAATTGGACTTATTTTGTATGAATCATTCTTCGTAGAAGATTATGCAACAGAAGTTCCGCAAAAACCTGCGACGTTGTTAGGCTCAGTAAAAAATTTCGCAAAAAATCGTTACGTACTCGGCTCAGCAAGCATCGCTGCTGGCCTTTGCTTAATTGCTAAAAGCGCAACACTGTAATTCAAAACATTAGACACCAAAAAGCCCTCGATAATCTCGAGGGCTTTTTTATTTATAGAGAGCTTTTTTAGCTACGCGCTAAATCAATATCTTGCTCATCATCTTCTTCTTCCACATCTTCATCGAAGTTGAATGAACGTTCGTCATTCTGGAATGAATCATCTTCATCATCTTCTGATTGTTCTTGTTCCATGAGCGCTTCAATATCATCAGCTTTTTTAGCTAATGCTTCGCTTAAGCAGACAACACCGTCTTTCACCAGCCAGTAGTTATCTTCAATGCGAATACCAATAGCTTCTTCAGGAATGTAGATGCCTGGTTCAATGGTAAAGACATCACCATCTTGCAATGCATCTTTACTATCACCCACATCATGCACATCAATACCTAAGAAATGGCCAATGCCATGAATAAAGTATTTTCCATAACCACGTTCATCTAAGAATTTCTTTGCTAAATGATTAAGTGATTTATCCGGCTTTTCTTTATTTGAAAGCCACATGCCTGGCTTTGCAATGCTGGCAATATATTCTTGAGTTTCTAATACTAAGTTATACAGTTCGCGTTGGCGTTTGGTGAATCTTCCTGATACCGGATAAGTACGGGTTAAATCAGCGCAGTAATAATCTATCTCTGCACCAATATCAACCACTACTAATTGGCCATTCTTTAACACATCTGAATTGGTATTATAATGCAAGATTGTTGCATTCTTACCACCCGCAACAATGCTCGGGAATGATGGACGCGCACCTGAGCCGGTGAACATATATTCTAAGCTTGCTTGCACTTCAGCTTCCGTAGCGCCATCATTGATCGCTTGAGCTGCAGCGCCTTGGGCAAGAACCGTAATTTCAATCGATTTATACATATGCTCAATTTCGCGCATATCTTTTTTACGACGCATGATTGCAACATAATCAGAGATGTCTTGGCATACAGATTTAAAGCCCGGAATGAATGTATCAAAACGTGCTAATAGATTACGCGCATCAGTATAGGAAGATGCATCTTGAGGGCAGAGCGTAAAAATCGTTCCTTTGTCAGCACTAATTGCACTGAGCTTTTGAATAAGTGCACTATAATGCGATTTATCAGAATACGGATGGAACTGATAGCCAGGCGCCATATCACCTAAAGCAGTAATCGTAGTAAAGCCTAATTTTTTTGCATTCTCTTGAGTTAACGCTACCGGCGTATGAACCCATGCCGCGCGACCAGTTCCATGATTTGGCACATATAATGTTGAAGTACCATCTAAATCGAGTACCGCAACTGCACCCGGTTCAATAATACCGGTCAAATAATAAAATGAACTTTCTTGTAAAAACTTGGTGCGTTCTTTTTCAAATGCGCCAAATAAAACAACCGCACCTTTTTTTACTTCAGGATACTCTTGTTTAATCAGCGTCACTAAATCTTTTGCACGCAAACTGAAAATTGAGGAATCTTTTGCCCCTGATCCACTAAATAACATTTTTTTTCTTCCTTAAAAAATATCCTTCGATCCGCACTTTGTGCTACTCAGGATGTAAATTGAATTTAACAACCATCTCAGTTATAAACTAAAATGGGCGCCGTTCAGACAACGCCTTATAAACCGTTACACGATCCATCGATTCAATCATAGAACCGACTGGAATCCCCCGCGCTAAACATGAAATAATAATACCACTACTTTTTAACTTACTGGCAATGTATGAAGCGGTCGCTTCACCCTCAGGAGTCTGATTGGTAGCTAATATAATCTCTTTTATCGTACCTTTTTGTACACGTTCAATCAATGGGACAATATTCAGATTCTCCGGCCCAATGCCCTCTAAGGGATAAATGGCGCCACCTAAAACATGAAACACCCCCTGATACCCGCCCGTCTTTTCGATTGCGAGTAGCTCTTGCCAGGTTTCCACAACACAGACCACCGTCTGATCACGGCGCGGGTTGCTGCAGATTGAACAGTTTCTATCCCGTTCTTGCCATGAAAAGCAGGTAGAACATTGGGTAATATTTTGCTTAGCTTCTTTGAGCGTTGCACAAAACTGATCGATCTTACTTTGATCTAAATATAAAAAGTAGCTTGCTACCCGATATATATTTTTAGAAGCAAGGTATGGCACCTGCTGGAGTGATTTAATCAATTTTGTTAACGATGGCGTATCATGCAACATCTAAAAGCTCCTTTTTTACTATTAATGCACATCAAGGCTAATAAATGGTGTATTCGTTCCTGAAACCTGTGGAAGTTTACCATCCCATTTTTCAATAGCTTTGAGTTGTGCTTCTATTTTTTTTAATTCAATCAGATCACGGGTTACCGATTCTCTTTTGATTTTCAGGCCATATGCTTCTGCTTCTGCACGAGAACGCGATTGAAGCACTTCTTCTTTAACCTTCTCAGTAAGGTTCTTAGCAGTGATAGATGATTGTATAGCTATTTGTTTTTGTTCAACTGCCTGGATAAAATCACGGCTAAAATCAGAATGTATGAAGTTAAAATCAATAAGGGAAATGTTAAGCGTCGCAAGACGGTCTTTAAGTTCATTGAACACCTTCTCTTTTGCTTCATGACGATATTGAATAAGATCTTCTGCGGTAAATTTAGCACAAACTGCTTTTACTGATTCCTGAGCAAATGGATTGATAATAACCTGTTCATAATTGGTGCCAATAGATTTATACAAACTAATAGCATCACTAATGCGATAGTTAATGGCTACGCCAATATCAATGGTTTGAAGATCCTTGGATAATGCAGAGGTTTCAATCACCGATTTTTGAATTCTATTATCGATAAATATCACTGAATCAACTAACGGCAATTTAAAATATGCACCTGCCTCTGTTTGAGCACTCTTAAATGCCCCCAATCGCATATGTAATGCCGTATACCCCGGTGTGAGCACATAATAAGGCAAACTCAAGAAGGCTAACACTACCAAAGCGCACAGAAGAAATAACGTGACTATATATTTAGTTAATTGCCGTTCGGTCATGATTTCCTTTATGCCCAATTAAATTTATTTTGCAAATACATCTGTGCGCCGTTTAATATTACGCCTACTAAGATGTACAGTGATAACCCTGCAGAGAAATTAGCTGCTGCGGCACCAAATACTAATGCAATACCAATGACCATAAATCTTTGCTTAGGATCGGTTGCATTCGCTTGTATAATCATGAAAATTACAATCAAAAGCGGTAAAACATAATAAGGGTCTTTTGCAGATAAATCTTTCATCCATAAGAATGGCGCTTGATATAACTCAAATGAACCAGAGAGTACACGGCTTAATGCAAAGAAGATTGGCAACTGTAATAATTTAGGCAAACATCCTCCCAGACCCGGCATACCATGTTTGTTAATAAGCTCAGAACGCTCACGCGCCAAAGTGTCTGGATCATCTTTGTAACGCGCTTGAATATAAGCAAGTTTCTTTTGAAACTCCCCATACTTCTTCATGCTTTTAGCACTACGAAGATTAAGCGGCAGCAATACCAAGTTGATCAAGAGCGTCATTAATATGATCGCCCATCCATAATTGTGTACATAGGTATAGAGGAATTTGAGAATCATTAATAAAAAGCGTGATAATGGCGCAAGTAAACCTGAGTGCTCTAATGTCTGCTCAAGGCGTGGATCTACGGCACCCATTGCTGCATCTTCTTTTGGCCCCACATAGAATGACATATTCCATTCAGTAGGCTGAGTAATTTTGCCACTTTCTAAAATTGAAATAATCTGATTTTTGCCTGCTACTGAATAATATGCACGTTGCGCAAATCCATTCTGATCAGCTACTAAGGCATGAACAAAATAACGATTTTCGCTCCCAAATAAGGTAGGAACAAACCACCCTTTATTCAGATCAAGTTTTGACAACGGCTCTTTAGAAATAGAACCTTTTTGAGAATTATACACTCCAGAGACAATATTATACGGATCGTCTGTTTTTGGCGTGATTACTTGACCTTCATCATTTATTTCAAGGGTGACGGGTGAAGCAAAGAAGATACGTGCTTGGGTTGAACCTTGTTTTGGAGTAATGCTCAAATCAAGATCGATTTGCATTTTATTATCGTGCACCGTGAATCTTTTTTGGATAATTGCTTCATCGGTCTCTGCTTTATAGGTTATTTGATGCGCAGATTCTAATCTTTTTTGATCGAGCAACGTATAGCGCAATGGAGTCTTTTTACCCAGTGCCACTGAGAAATTGCACTGATCAGCGGGATTAATGGTACGCATTTGTTGCGCTTTACCATCTATACTACGTTTAAACGTTAATTGTGATAAACATCCGCCTTTGCTTGAAAAAGTGTAATCAGCCGAAGGGGTCTGTATGTGCGTTTGAGTCACTTGATCATTTGAAAGATCAGCATCAAGATAATCGATTGTTCTATTGAGCGGTTGCGCTTCTATAGCACTTGCTGGTGCAATAAAGCTCTGTCCCGATTGAACTCCTGAGTTTCCTTGACCCGCTTGAGAATTTCTATTAATAAAAAAATATTGCAGCGCCCAAGTAGTAATTAATGCAAGCGTTAAGGGCAAAAGGTATTGTTTAAAGTTCATGAAAGGTATCCTCAGGAATAGGCCAAAAGAATGCTATTGTTCAATAAAATATCCTCTTTAAGATAGCAAAAAAACAGCAGTCTTACCAGGCCACTCCATAAACTTTAATCAGAAAAATAATGCTCTATTTTAACTATTTTGGTATACGTATATGTACATCCCCATAAAAAAGCGAAAAGTAGTAAAAAGGATAACGTATGAAAATGCAAAAAAGACAGTTTCGGATTGGTGAATTGGCTATCTACTTAAGCGTAGAAAAATTTGTAATCAGGTTCTGGGAAAAAGAATTTGATTTGAGTACTTCACGTTCTGAAGGAGGCCAACGCTTTTATTATGATAAAGATATTGAAAAGTTTTTGATGATTAAAGAACTTTTATATCAAAAAGGCTTCACGATCGCAGGCGCAAAACAACAAATGAAAGACAAATCAAAACGTAAACATCAGGACGTGGAACCGGTAGAAGAAATAAAAATTATCGCATCACATAAAACAACACTTGAACACGACATTGTTGAGAAACAAGCAACCAAAGCACACTTAGAGCAGCAGATTATTGATTTACAAAAAAAACTAATGAAACTTCGGGAACTTTTATAACCCTTCGAAACGCACTTTGTGCTCCTCAGGATGAAAAGGTAACAAACCGTTCGTGCTGAGCTTGTCGAAGCATGCATTAAACAAATTAGGTTAAACATGTATAACAGAACATCGCATATTCACTTTGTTGGCATTGGTGGCATTGGCATGAGCGGCATTGCTGCAATTCTTAAAAACCAAGGATATATTATCTCCGGTTGTGACGCCGACATGGACCAACAAAGTATTAAAGACTTAAAAACATCTGGATGCCTGATCTTTGAAGGCAATAATTCTCCTGCATGTCATGCCGCCCATCCTGATATTTTAGTCTACTCGTCAGCGATTCGTTCTCATAATCCTGAAATTATTGCGGCACAAGAACGTGGTATTCCTACTATTCCGCGCGCGCTCATGTTAGTTGAATTAATGCGTACTAAATTTAGCATCGCCATTTCAGGGGCTCACGGAAAAACCAGTACCACTTCTTTAATATCCCATATTTTAATCGAAGCAAAGCTTGATCCAACCGTTGTAATCGGTGGTCATTTAAAAAACATTGATGCGAATGCACGCTTGGGTAATGGTGACTTTTTAGTTGCAGAAGCAGATGAAAGCGATCGATCGCTGCAAAATCTGTTACCAACCTTAGCTGTGGTGACTAACATCGATCTTGAGCATTTAGAAACCTATAAAGATCTTGATGATATTAAAGAAACATTCAAACGTTTTTTAAATAACATTCCCTTTTATGGTAAAGCATTTGTATGCATCGATGATGAGAATGTTCGCTCGATCATTCCAATGTTGCCTCATGTTAAGATGGTAAAATACGGTTTGGACGAAAGTGCTGATATTTTTGCAACTGATATTCAACTTCATGCGAACGATTCTACCTTTAGCGTTTATGATAAAAAAAATGGCTTATTGGGAATGGTCACCAGCAAAATGCTGGGACGCCATAATGTATTAAACACACTTGCAGCAACTGCGGTTGCACTTGATTTAGGCATCGACTTCTCAACTATTGCGCATGCAATCGAATCGTTCAAAGGGATTGAACGCCGCTTTTGCTTTAAAGGCACCTATCAAGGTGCAGAAATCTTTGATGATTATGGTCATCATCCCATCGAAATTTACAACACATTATTAGTAGCAAAAAGACGCGCTAAAAACAAATTGATTGTGGTGTTTCAACCACATCGTTATACGCGAACTGACAAGCTTTGGAATCAATTTGTACAGATTTTAACGCAAAGCTCTATCGATCATCTGATTATCACTGATATTTATCCGGCCAGCGAAGCGCCGATTTTGAATGTCACCAGCCCTAACCTAGTCCAAGCAATGCATGAGATCAATCCGGCCTTATCAATCACGTACGCCCCCTATGAAGCTGATTTTGCCTCAATAAAGGCATTATTAGGGCCAATTGCTCAAGAAAATGACCTTGTTTTACTATTGGGTGCCGGAAAAGTAAATAAATTAGCCGATTATTTGCAAAAATAGTCCTATCTCAAGACCATCTGACTGTTTTTAAAAAAGCCTTTATTTAAGGGCCTTTTTGTCTTTAATTCTTTCTATTAGTCAATATTATTGAGATACAAAAAGCCTTTATAGTAAACTATTATTAGATAATAGAAATGTTATAAAAAGGATAAAAATATGAAGAGACTTATTTTTGCATTACTTGCTTTAATCACCATTAGTTCAGTTCCTGCATGGAATGGCGCTGGCCGTGGTGCAGTTTTTGGTGGTCTTGGTGGCGCTGCCATTGGCGGAGCTGCTGGCGGAAGAACCGGCGCAATTGCGGGTGGATTAACTGGAGCAGCGTTAGGTAGCGCAATCGGCGCATCACAAGATGATTACGATTATGGCTCTGATGACGTTTATTATTCTGCACCAATGGTATATGAAAGACCGTCAGGCACCGTTGTAAGAAAAGAATTTAGTTCCCGCCCAGTGAGCACATTTGCTCCGGCGAGTGGAAGCGTAATATACGTTCAATAATTAGCTAATGAAGCATAAAAAATAGAAGAAAAAACATGAAATTAAATAAAGTTATTATCACCCTGATGCTGTTACCAGCATTATCGCTGCAAGCAATGCAAGAATTTGGTTATGACTGGTATGATGAACCTGCCAGCCCCGGTTCTGAATATTCAGATGATGAATACCAAGAAGCATCATCTCAAAAACAAAAACCTGCGTATGTAGAACCTGAATATGATCATGTCGGAAGATATCCGATACATACTGCAGCACTGAGCGGCAACAAAGACAAAATTATCGAGCTACTCAATCAAGGCGTCGATCCGAATATGATTGATCATAAAACAGATGACGAAACAATTGATTATCAAGCATCAACTCCTTTAATGTATGCAGTTTCTGGAGCATTACAAGCTCGTCAAACAGATGAACAAAGACAACAAAATTACAACGATTATATCGAGATAATTAAATTGCTTATTACTGCTGGAGCAGATCTTAGCCAAAAAAATTTAGATGGCAAAACCGCATATGATATTGCAATACAACTGTTAGCACCTAACCCAAGAAGAACAGCAGAAATGGAAGTCCCACAAACATTTCAAGCCGATGTACTCAAAGAGTTAGGTACCCAAAAAATATAAAAAAATAATTAAGGAACTAATCATGAAATTCCGTAATTTATTCGTATCATTATTCATTATAAGCGCCACAATGCATGCAGCTCCCACTGATCAATTAATTAGTTTAGTTGATAAAGCTCGTCGTAATGATCCCTATTTGCAAGCGGATATTAAAGAATTAATCAAACAAGGTGCTAATCCTAATGCAAAAAATGCCAACAGTCGTCCTGCTTTATCAAGCGCTGCATTTAATAACTATCCTGCAACAATCAATGTGCTTATTGAAGGTGGCGCAGATGTCGATGCTACCGATACAAGTGGCGATACCGCATTAATAATCGCATCGCGTCAAGGAAATTTGGAATCGGTGAAAGCCTTAATAAACAAAAATGCTAATCCAACAATTCCC
>CAYSAX010000035.1:0-9854 GCA_964429045.1 uncultured Pseudomonadota bacterium | reverse complement strand
GCTCTTTTAGATGCAGGTGCTGATCCAAATGCAAAAAATCTTTCAGGATGTGGTCCACTTACTAAAGCTGCCGGAGTGAGATTTCATAAAGAAGAAGAAAATCTCCGCGCAAAAGAGATTGTGAAATTGTTGTGTGCAAAAGGAGCACGGGTTCAGGATTTTATACATAGCATGTTGCGCAATGCAGCGCGTAATGGCAATACGCAACTGGTAATTGATCTGTTAAAATTAGGTGCAGATCCGACTAAAGGGTCATCATCATTTGGTAATAATGCCCTCCATCAAGCGGCAAAAAAAGGACATGAAGATACGGTTGCCTTATTATTGCAGTGTTCTAATGAGCATGCACAAAATGCGTATGGATTTACTGCACTGGAATTAGCATGTGTTAATGATGTGCCATTTGAGGTGACAGAAAGATTTTTATTTAATAATAAAAGTTAATGGTTAGCGTCGACCATTTTTTTATATTCACCTAAAAACTGTGCTGCAAGACCGGCAGAAACACGAGAGCTATTAGCATGCTCCACTAAAATTACTAAGGTGAGCGGACGTTCGTCATTGTAGACCATATAGCTCACAAACCATCCGTGTGCTAAAAATTCAGTACCCAGATCTTCTTTATCAAGAGAGCTGGTTTGGGCGGTACTGGTTTTAGCATATATTTTAATATCTTTAATCCGTTTTACTCGTTGACCGGTACCTTGATTAACTACTTTTTGCATCGATTGTTGTAAGAATCTTCGTGTCTCGGCTTGAATGTTAAGCGGGCGTTTTACGATCGGTTCATCAGCTAGAACACGCGGTGCAACTAAATAGCCGGTGAAAATCGAAGAGATCATGCAGGCAATTTGTATGGGAGTTACCAGTAAATAACTTTGACCGATAGCAACTGAAAGGGTATCGCCCGGCCACCACTTTTCTTTTTTCACCTGTTTTTTCCATGCAGCAGTCGGTATTAATCCTTCTTTTTCAGAAAATATGATATTAGTTTTTTTTCCTAATCCAAAGCGGTGTGCATAGTCTGCAAACAGATCAACATTTATTTTTTTTGCCGTTTCAAAAAACATGACGTTACATGAATGGGCCAATGATTGCTCAACGTTTAAATAACCATGCCCCTGATGGTTGTTGCAAAAGTATTGGCGTCCGGCAAATTCTACAAATCCACGGCAGTTCCAACAACTTTCGGGAGTAATAGTACCATTCTCGAGCATGGCACTTACGGTTATTAATTTAAAAATCGAACCAGGTGGATAACATGCATTAAAGGCGCGATTTAAAAAAGGTTGTTTTTCTTGTAAGCTGCGCCAATCTTCTTCTTGTATCGGCTCTAAAAAGAGTGCTGGATCAAAATTAGGACGTGATAACAAGCCTAATAATGCGCCATCTTGCGGATCCATAACGATAAAAGTTCCTACGAAATTCTCAGGAAAAACTCTTTCAAGAATACTTTGGATATTCATATCTAAAGTTGTTCGAATATTTTGTCCGGGGGAAGCCTTTTTAACTTCAGTTTCTGCTAAATTGCGTCCAAAAGAATTAATTGTTTTAAGCTTTTCACCATGTTCACCTTTGAGTGTATCTTCAAATATTTTTTCCAATCCCATTTTTCCGTACATATCCATATCCATGCGTGTTAAATATCCCAGCATATGGCATGCAAGTGATTTATAAGGATAATAACGTTTAAAATGAGTTGTTATAATGATGTTTTTTGATCTGAGAGCTGCTCAGCGATTTGTGAAAGTTGTTCAAATGAGATATCTGATGAAAGCAACATTTTTTGGTAGCGACGCTCTGCATATTTTAATTGATCACCTATTTTTTCATCATTTAAAAGTGGTTTATTCAGAATAATTTCAAGTGTTTCAAGTGCTGATCTTTGAAAGGAATTGAGCTGATTAAGTCCTGTGCCTTGCCAAAAGATATTGGTGGTAGGGCGATTGGTTGCCAGCATTTGATTATTGCAATCAAGAATATTGCCACGCAAGGGCGCAATCGTTTCGACGCGTAAAAAGTTTTTCTGACTTTTTTTATAAAAATTATTTTGTTGCACTATTTGCAATTGAATAAGCCGACAAATAATAAAAAGAATGGCAATGCATAATCCATAGGAAGTCAGGCGAAGTTTATGCGCTAAAATATTCGATTCATAATTCATACTAAACCCATTTATCCTGACCCGTTGAGCTAAAAGCTCAATCTTTAATTTTCTTTTTTGCCCGCCGAAACCTTTGGCGAAGTTTGGGTTAAAGGATCTTTCTTCAATGTATTGCTCATCGGATGAATAGTGTCGCAAAGTTTTGTAAGATCTTCAAGGCTAACATGAGTATATTTCTCGGTACTGGAAAGAGTCTTATGCCCAAGAAGCTCTTGCACCGTGCGCAGATCAACTCCTTGATTAAGTAAATGAGTAGCAAATGAATGGCGAATTTTGTGTGGTGTAATATGTTTTTCAAATTTTAAAAAGCTGCGAAACATTTCAAAAATCCGTTGCACGGTACGTACCGTTAAAGGTTCAGTACGGTTATTTAAAAACAGATGTTCATTGCCATCAGTAGGCCGCGGTCTTTCATGATCCAAATATTGTTGTAATTTATCCTGTGCTTTTTGCCCAAATAATACAATGCGTTCACGCTTACCTTTGCCAATAATACGAATTGTTCTGTTAGCCATATCAAGATCTTTAAATTTAATGGCGACCAGTTCTGAACAGCGCACACCCGTGGCATAGAGCAGTTCAAAGATTGCTTTATCGCGGGAGGGTTTTTTTGTTGGTAACTGATCATCAGCAATAGTATCGAGCAGATAAAAAATTTCATCGACACTTAAATAGATGGGCAATTTTTTATCTAAACGTGGCCGCTGTAGTTTTAGTTTTAAAACGATGCCCTGAGTTTTGAGAAATTTTTCAAATGATTTAAAGCATGAAAATTTTCGCGCAATCGTGCTTTTATCGATTTTTTTATGAAAAAGATTTACTAAATAGCGTTCAATGATTTGACGCATTGAAAGCAGCTTTTTATCATCAACTCCTAAATGTTCCCAAAAATTAAAAAACTGTTTTAAGTCGCTTTCATAAGCTCGTACCGTATGATCGGATAGATTTTTTTCTATTTTTAAATAGGTAATAAAATCATCTTTATGATTTTGTAGTTGCGTAATTTCTTGCATACTATTTCTCACTTACAATACATTCAATCTCTATCAGTCCATTTTTAGGCAATTGTTTGACTGCAATGGTGCTGCGAGCCGGGCGATGATCACCAAAATAATCGGCATAAATAATATTCACCTGAGCAAAATCATCCATGTTAACTAAAAAGATGGTCGTTTTAATAACCTGAGTAAGATCTTTATTGAGTGTTGCAAGAACTGCATTGATATTTTTAAATGTTTGATGGGTTTGTGCTTCCAGGCCTTCAACTAAAGTCATGGTCTGAGGATCTAAACCAAGCTGGCCACTTAAAAAAATAAAACCATTAGAAGAGACGGCATGACTATAGGGACCAATTGCTGCCGGCGCACCGGGACTGTTAATATATTTCATTTGCTAATCCTTTATTAAGAAATTTCTTTTAAGGATATATCACTGGTATGATACTGCAAAGAAAAGAACCAGGTTATCTATTTTTTAGGAATTCAAAGAACTGTTCTAATTTTGTCTTCTGAGTTCCAGTATTTTTTTCTCGAAAGAGCCATTCTTTAATTATTTCTTCTACAGTCTGTTCAAGACTTTGTTTGTATAGTTGTTCAGCTTTCTGCGTATCAACTGGATTTATAGATGGAGTTTTATAGATAAAGATTTTTACTTTTTCAGGGTTCATTAACAGAGAATATTTTAAATATTCACGAGCTTGTGCGCGATTTAAAATAGAGAAAGGGATCTGATCGGCTTGAGTTTTGACAAGATTGAGATATTTTTCAACACTCAATCTACCGAGTTTCTGATCAAAAACTTCTTTCTGTAATTGTGCAATTTGTTTATTGATTAGCTCTTTCTCAGAAGATGTTTTTGTTGATCTGATGGAAGGGACATAATCTGCGAATACAAAGAGTCCGCCACCTTCTTTAGACAAATAGGTAAGTTGATCAACTAATGAAGGATGAATAAAAATTTGACTCAAGGCACCCGCAGCTATCTTCTTTTGTGAAGGAAGAATGGTGGCTGTTTTTTCAAGATAGGTGCGATGAATATCAAGAATCTGTTCAATAAATTTTTCATTAAAATTAAATAATTTAAAAAATTCTGTTAGTTGAGTTCTATAGGTAGGTGGTGCAAGGCTGATCCCAGAAACATAATAATTCCAGCTACTTTCCGTGTTTAGATCAATATTTCCAAATAATGAAAGATTGGTAGCTAATAGATTATCTCTCACGTGGGTAATATGATCAAAATATTTTGTAGTGGATAGTTCTTTTTTTAGAGGCTTTAAGTATTCATCCACCGTGGTTTTTTCTGTATTATTCTGGACTAATAATCTAAAAAAACGCGTTTGAGCGTCAGGTGTTTCTAAATCAAGCCAGCCATAAATCGCGCGCATGATGTCATTGATAAGAACGAGCGCATTTTCTTGGCCATGGTAAAAGACATCATAATTCCAATATCTTTTTTCATTATTTATAATTTCATTTGCCTGTTCTCTATACTGATCTCCAAGCATCTTCATCATTTCGTAATAATTGTCTGGATAATTTGGTTGCCTTGTGGCCTTAGAGATATAGGTCTCTTGTGTTTTACCAGCACCAAATGTTGCAATTAAATGTGCTAATGATTGGGTAGTGATATTTGAAGGCATGGGTTGGAGCACAATGTTCTGTTTTTGAGCAAAACGCGATTTCAATTCTTTAATTACTGCAATTCTTTGTTTAGATTGTGTCCACAAATCTTGCATAGCTTTTAATTGTTCCTGACTGGGTAAGGGCATATCCATTGCTACTAAATCTGATCCGGCAAGAAGAGCAAGTAAAGTGAAAATCTGTAGTAGATTCATTACTTTCACTAATTCCACCACTTTGTCCAGTTGAATTCTTGTGGTTTTTCGGATTTATTACCGCCAAGCCATGTTTTAATACGCTCGGTAACGCTTGTCTTTTTGTGTAACTGGTTTTTCAAACTCGTAATTTCTTGTTCGAGACGTTCTGTATTTTTATTATTTTGTTCTTGTAACCATTCATCGGTATTCAATTGATCTTGCAAATAAGCAGAGTAGCCATTAGTAGTAGTCCAGGTATTTTTTTCATAATCATTGAATGTTTGTTGTTTTTTGAGAGCATCCAAAGATTTTCCTTGAAACTCGGCGTTATACCAATCATTAAATGATTGAGTTATATATGAATTTTTTATATCTGACTCTTTATATCCTAGTAATGTGCGAATTAAATAACGATTATTATGCAAAACAGGAGCATTAGCTGAATATAATCGTGCTAAGGAATCATCAAGCTTTAGTTTAGCCAGTAATAATGCATTTCTGTGTCCTTGGGGAGAGTAAAATATACTATCGTTTTCAATTACCATTTGTTTTGCATTTAAATGAGGAAGTAACTCTTTAAGAGCATTATCAAATGTGCCAACATTACTCGTAGGAGTTATATAGACATTTTGATAACCGGCAACAAAGCATGCCAGCCCTGGATTTGGATCGTTGTTATTTGTTTGTTGAGTAAGACAAGTAGTTGATGTTTTGTGCGTAGGTAATTGATACTGAGCTTTAATAGCATCGATTTTTGATTGAACATGAGCTGGTCGATCCATTGCCCCCAAAGATAAGTTTAATAAAAGCAGTAAAAAACTGCTTATTTTGGCTATTTTCATACAATACTCCCTCTTTCATCTTTAGAATACCATATTTCAAAGCTCATATTCAATGATTTTGGGCTAAAAAATTGGGGTTACTTAGACCCTAAAAAGGCTTATAAATAGGGCAAAAGCCCTTGTTTTTAACCTGCTTGATCTGCTATTATTACTAATGAGGAATAGTCCCATCGGGGGGCTATAGGTATTATATGGAGAAAATTATGTTAAAAAGAGTAATGTTCCTTTTAGTGGTAGTAAGCGGTTTCGGTTCTGTAACCGCGATGGAATGGATGAAAAGCAAGTTGGGATATGGTCCACAGCCAGAATCATATGAAGAGTATTTTGAGCGTTGGAAAAGAAATGCCCCACTCTGGTCTCAATATGTGAGCTTAGTTGTTAAGATGCCTACTGAGTGGCCGGCTTCTGAAGTTGAACAACAAAAATTAGTAGAGCAAGTAAGAGATTTTGCAAAAAGATATGAAAGAAATGATTTTGACCAAAAAATGGTTAATTATTACATTGAGCAGTCTGCTGATAAAGCTAAACTTGAAAAACAAGAAGAAGTTTTAAACAAGGCTCTTGAAAAAATTGAGCAAAGAGCTCGCTTGTAACAATAATTTAAAACCCTCAGCAATGAGGGCTTTAATAAAATAATATGGAGAAAGTTATGTTAAAAAAATTATTACTATTGCTGTTATTAGGGAATGGGTTGTCATTGGCTGCAATGGAACCAACTCAAACATCGTTATTAACAAGAGCCAAAAATTGGTTAACCGGTAGATCAGCGAATGAGCAAGAAGCATTTGGTGGATATTTTATTCGCATCGATAAAATGCCAACGCAGATACCGAGTGACAAAACCCAATATGACCAGTTAGTAAAAGAAGTTGGTGTTGATTTTGCACTGAAGTTTCAAAAATATGTATTAAGTGGGACACCTGAAGCGCGCGCATTACACGATAGACTTACTACCTTTGTAAATAACCATGAAGCGTTTCTAAAGGAACATTCTGCCCAAGAGGGTACAGATTTTGCTGCTCGTAGAAATGTCCTCAATAAAGTGATCCAAAATATAATTGTTCAAGCAAAGCAACAAGCTCGCTTGTAACAAATAAATAAAAGCCCTCAGCCAATGAGGGCTTTTATTACGCATTATAAAGATATTAAACAGGATCTGTATATCAGTATGATGTTGCATAAAATAATCAAGTGAATTAAATAACCCTTTTGAAATAAAAGACCTTAAGGCTAAGTTTCTTTTACTTCTTCAAATAGATTATTCGTTAATATAAGTATATCTGTTGAAAGTTTAACTTTAGTTGCTTTATAATAAAATTATAATAGTAATTAAATTTAAAGGCAGACATGGATATGAAGTTTGGTATTAAGCGTTCTCTATTTATTTTATCGTTATTGACAATAGGTTTTGCTTTCGGGCAAGAAGAAACGTTCGAAGAACGACTTAAAAGAGCTTCGCAAGAAGCACAAGCGGCTGGTGAAAGTGCTGCTGAAAGTGTTACTAAAAAAGTAAATGAGCAATCAGCTATCACTGCAGAACGGGTTAGTATTACTGCTGATAATATTCGACGGGCCTTTGAAGGGCAACCGTTAAAACCCATATATAATGATGAATATTATCGTGCGGTTTCAATTACTAAAGATAACGGTGGGGCCGCGGACGTGGCACCATTAGTAGCGATAGCGCCCTGGAACAATGATCTTATATGGCTCGATGCACAAAAATCACGTGTTGCTATGGTTTCTTGGATGCCTAAATGGGCGGTTGATCGTTTTTATAAACCAAATTTAGGAAAACCCTTTCAAACTTCAACGATTTCGGGTGTTTATATTTGGGCAACTATTGTGCCACAGATAAAGATGTTCGCGCAAAATTATCTAAAAAATCCGATACCAAATGTACCACTTGCCCAAAGACTTAAACAATATCTTGGATTACCCAATAGTGAAGATGAATATTTCTTTGTAGAATTATGGGTGCGTCCGCAGGATATTTTTAGACCCTGTGTAAATACTGACATTATTGGCAATGCCTGTATACCAGATCCTAATGCAAATCAAATGCCGGCAACTTATAAAAATGTTTTTGATTATGTTCCTCATGAGCCTGCCTATAAAAAATGGTTTATTGAACGTAAAAATAGTACCTATACCGGGTCTGCGCCATTCCCCTGGACTCGTTTAGGATATACTTATGATTGGGGGAGTAAAGATTCCAAAAAGGTAGGGGCTTCAGAATTTGTGATTAAACAAGGCGCAACAGTATTAATTCATAGTATTACTCCCACTAATGATTATCCTGCCCTACCATTACCGCGTGGTAATCAATGATTTTTCATAAAACTATAGCGATAGCAGCATGCTTGTTAAGTATGCCATCGATCAAGGCTATGCAGGTACCACCTTCTTTAAAAGCTCAATCTTTGAAAGTCTGTGCGGACTATTCGTGTCAGCAGATTAAACAAAAGATTAATAGATTGCCGACCGATCTTTACGTAAATCTTGCACAAGAAATTATTCTTAATAACTCAAAGCTTTCAATCGGACAACTGATTGATATTCTATCTCATATGAAGACTTTACTTCATCAAACGATATTAAAACCAAGCCCTTTAGATACCATTATTATTGATTTATTTATTGCAGCAATAATAAATGATAAGCAAGAGATAAAAAAATTATTGGAAAAAGTTCCGATAACTGTTTATTTAACAACGGCCTTTGCGCTTATCTTCAAAAATGAAACAATGCCTATTGCAGATAAAAGTGAGATTCTCAATCAGATGCTTGTAAACTCTGAATTTAAAAAAACGAAAGATGCGGAGATTATTAGCTTTTTTGCAAATTTTTTAAAATCAAATCATGAGTATTTATCAGGCAAAAAACATATTATGATTGAACAAACTACTAATACGGTTATTGATCTGAGGGATAGTGGTGAGGGGGCTATTACGCTTTTACAGGAAGCTTTGATAGCGCGCAATGCACCAGTTATTCATTTTTTACTAAAACATCACGCAAATCCGAATCTTAGCTTTGATGATAGTCTGCTGCCCATAAGTTATGCGGCCGAATATGGACTCAATGATATCATAATGGATCTTATTGCTCATGGAGCACAATTACAGCCAGAGACACACAAAAGGACTCCTTATTATGATCCTCTTCTGCGTTCAGCTCAAAATGGACACGAAACAACGGTGATATTGTTGCTAAAAAAGGGAGCTGAGATAAATAAGATATTTCATACCTGGGATTGGGGGTATGGCACCTTACTAGATCAAATCCATGGTATGAAAAAAATTAATGCAAATAACCATGATCTTGATCAAGCTGCGGCATTATTACGAAAATACGGAGCGGTAACATTGGATGAAATACCAAAACAAAAAAAATAACCCTGTCTGCTCCTTCGACTTGTATATTGATTGCTCAGGATAATTACACTTGTCTTGCATGGTCCGTTGAAAGCTTATAGCCAAGACGGAATAATAGTAGACTGGGTCACATCTCTAAATTATATTCTTTGCAACGTCTATTTACCGAAGAACGATTGACTCCTAAAAAGGCAGCGATCTTGTTCTGATTTCTAAACTTATTCCAGAGCATGACCATGATTTTATGATCGCGCAATGCATGCTTGCCCAAGCGGCTGGCTTGAATTAAATCAGGATCGGTAATCTCATAGGCTGGATCGAAATGAATCTCTTGTTCAATATTATGCTTTTTAGATTTATTAACTAACAGTTGCTGAACTTTTGTTTTTAAATCCTGCAAGCTGACCGGTCTAGTGCTCATTAATTTTGAGCGTTCTTTATCGGTAAGTTCAAATAAGGTTTTTAAATCATTAGTTTTGAGTGCTTGTTCAGTATATCCCTGAGCTAACTCATTGATCTCTTTTTCTGAAAGTTCATTAAGAGATGGTAACACTAAGCTACATTTTTTTAATTCATTAAAAAGTGCCGGAGAGAATTTCTCTTGTTCGACAAGTTCGGGTAACGGTTGAGTGGTGGAGCAGATTATGCGCACATTA
>CAYSAX010000034.1:0-9980 GCA_964429045.1 uncultured Pseudomonadota bacterium | reverse complement strand
CTTTGAGAGATTATCTTGATTATCTTCCAGGCATCATTAAAAAACGTCATAAAAACACTACTCTAAATTTGGATAATTTAAATATTCTCGATTTAGAAGGCTTAGAAGATATTCCTGGAATTCACAATATTGAATATTTAGAAATTAATCATAGTAAAATAAGCACACTCCCTAAAAATTTTGCATTATTGGGTCTGACAAATTTAAAACAAATTAATCTGATTGGCGGCCAACTTAAAGCAGTTCCTGCCACTTGTTTACAGGGATTAAAAAAATTAGAAGCATTAGCTATTAGCTATCAACCCCTTACTGAAATACCAGCCATTATCTTTCAAGGACTTACCAACTTAAGAGTATTACAACTTTATCGTAATCAACTCGAAGAATTACCCTCCCTCCTTTTCAATGGTCTTCATAATTTAAAAAATCTTGCGCTGGGATACAATAAATTAACTGTATTACCAAAAGCTCTATTTGACGATCTTAATAACCTTAAAGATTTAACGCTTCATGATAATCAATTGACGGAATTACCTGCTTCTATTTTTGTTCGCCTGAGCAATGTACGCATCATTGATTTAGGAGCTAATCAGCTGCAAAGATTAAGCCCTCATTTATTTGAAGGACTTGCCGACCTACGCGAAGTATCAGTGTATGGAAATAAATTATCTGATGAGAATATCCAAGAGCTAAAAAAAGCATTCCCTCAGACCAAAATAAAGACCGATTTTTGGGATCAATAATATTATAGAATGCTACAAAAATTTTATTTTCTTCGTTTTTTGGGCTGTACAGGGGGAGTTCTAAAAACCATCGCACCATTTACCAATTCTTTTTTACCATCTTTATCGATGATAAAAATTTGATGTGCATGAAAACTACCTGGTTTAACTTTGTCTTCAATCTCTATAGTCGGCCTTTCTTCAACTGCTTTCAGCTGTTTTTGTAAAGAGTCATTAATCTCAGCTTGATGTGTATTCATCTCAGCCTGTGCTTTCGCTGCATCTTCAAGAGACTTAATCCGTTTATCTGTTTTTTCAGAATTAGTTGTGAATGCACTACGCAGAGACTCATAGGTATTTGAAAGGCTTTTAAATGATCCTTCCAAAAATCCAACTTGCTTTGAATTATCTGGAGTGGATGGTGTAACAACATTTGCATTTCTATGAACCGCATATAAGGCTACTGCTGCAGCGGTAGCAGCTCCAAATTTAAATGCCTTTAATAGCCAACGCTGATTTGCTACTTCTTGTTCTAAGGATGCAATTCGTTGCTCTTTTCTTTCGTTATCTGCATTCCTCCCCTGTTCCAATGCAAGTAATCGAGCTTCCAGAACAATACGCTCTTGTTCAAGTCGCGCGTGAAATGCATTTTGGATAGCATTTTCTTGGACTGCTTCTTTTTGCGATGTATCTTCAGATTCTTTTTGTGGATAAAAATCATCCGCCAGACCTTGTTGCTCATTAATTGCTGCAACCAGTGTGGGAAATTTTGGAATCAATTTTTTAAATAATTCCTCTCGCATATTTTTAACATTATGCAGAAACTCACCATCTTTGTACTGGCCAATACTTGAATTATGCATCAATGCAGTGGCATCTTCAAAAGCAAGATCAATTTCGGAATAGTCCACACTATGCTTAACACGAGTAAATTTTCGCTCTAATATTTTTATTATGTCTTCACTCAAATGACATTCAAGAAGTATTAATGGATTATTTAAATCAGGCAATGGTTGTTCCATCCCTACTAAAGATATATGCAAAATAATTATTGAGAGATATGTATATTTTTTTAGCATGATTTTTTATCCAGAAAATTATTTTTTTATTTCTTTTTTTAAATTCAGAGAGGCAACAACTGCATTACTTACATCGACAGCCATAGCCGGAGCTAAAAATATCGCCCCGATAATACCAAGTGCAGCACGCTCAAGTAAACTATCATTATAAAGAGAATTACTCATAAAGCATTCATTTAAGAGACGCATTGTTAAGTAACGTTGTTTTTGATTATTTTCGGCGTCTTTTCTTACGTGATCTAATACCGCACGCGATTCATGATTAATTCCATGATAGTTTACACTATGAGAAAAAATTCGCCCTTTATGATTGGCAAGATGTTTCAATGATTTTAAAACAACTTCATTAAATGCAATTAGCTGTGTCATTGAAAAAGCAGCATCGCTAAATTCTTTTAGATCAGAAGACTCTTCTTGTACAAACAATGAATGGTATCCGCAATCTAAAGCCTTTTGAACGATTAATGCAGCTCCATGCAAAGCTAATTCCTCTACCTGTGTTTGAACTTGATAAACAATTTTTTTAGTAACTGCAGACTTTTGTTGTTCTAATGCCCTTAAGCGACACTGGAACTCTTCTTCCTTCTCTTTGTTCACACGCTCAAAAGAATCTATTTGTGCTTTAAGTACATTAATTTTATCCACCGATGCTTTCATATTAGATAAAGTTCGATGAGGGGAAGGATCATCCATAGAAAAAATGAGCGAAGAGCTCAGTAATAGTGCAAACCAAAGCTGCTTAAAAATCATGCTGTCTCAAAAAATTATGAATAATGTGATTACAAAAAGAAATAAGTTTTTATAAGAATACTCAAAAAAACCTTGATGATCAAACGATTTATAAATGGGAATTATAATTAATTTTTGATGCAATCAAATCATCGGGATAGTGCAACGATGTTTTACCTTCCGCATCTCGTGCATTAATATTTGCCCCATGTTTGACAAGCAATCGAATACATTCTTCAACATGAAGCATGATCCTTTAATTTATTTTTAAAGATCATTACCTTATTTTTAGAGAATCTAAAGCAAGACTATAGCGCAGTGAGAGAAAGAAATAGAATAGTATTTTGGTCATCAAACGTTCGTTCTAAAACAAAACCTAATTTCTGATACAAATTCCAAGCAGACTTATTATCGTTGTTAACACCTACAGTAATTTTTTGAGCACCTTTTTGAGCAAGATCTTGTATCGCAAAATCGAGTAATTTTTTTGCTAAGCTTTTTTTTCGATAGTGAGCATCTATGGCCAATACTTCTATATGCCCTCTATCAAGGGGCGGTTTCATCATGTAAGGACCGGTATAATCTCTATCATTATTTGTTGAATCATACAAAACATACCCAATAATGCCAACTAAGCCGCCACTATTCTTAATCACCTTTAGTATTAAGGGATATCCACGATAATTGGCAGACTTTTGATCTTTAAAAAGATATTCTGCATATCTATTCAATGTCTCATCTAGGCAAGGTTTATCACAACCAATTAATTCATTCCAGTTTTCTTTTAACAATTGTTTTGCGCGTTCAAAATCCGTTTCTTTATCAAAATCAGTAACTTCTACAAACACCGGATCATTAACAACACAGCCTCCCGGAAGAATAGCTTTGAAAGAATTAATTGAGCCTGAGAATAAGATTAATAACAATAAATAGAAAAAACTTTTTGGATTAATCATGTTAAAAAACCTCTATTTTAGATGACATTTTTTGCATACGCTCCCGCAAAAGTTCAATGCAAAATAAATTGCTATTCCTATCCCATTTACTATAAACTAATGCCTTTATTGCTTCGTCTAGAACAGTATGCCCATTTTTGTCTTTTATATTGGGATTTGCTTCAAGCTCAAGTAATGCCATAACAAATTCTGGTTTATTATAAAAATAATGAAGTGGAGTTTTACCAAAAATATCTTGCGCATTAATATTTGCACCATATTGAGCCAATAATCGTACACATTCTTCATTGAGTCTCATACGGTCACGATCATACGCATAATGCAGTGGTATTTTATCCTCATCATCTTTCGCATTGGCTTTTGCTCCAAGCTCCAGCAACAACTGTATACAATCTTGATTAGATGCATAATGCAAAGGAGTTTTACCTCCCCGGTCACAACCATAAAAATCATCGTCTTCTTCATCAATGCGGGCACCGCGATCAATAAGAAGTTTTACTATTTCAATATTTCCATTACTGCATGCCATATGCAAAGGACCATATTCTATATTCTCATTACGATTTACTTTTGCACCATGCGCGAGCAATATGCGCACACCTTCAATATCTCCCTTTGCACACATAGTTGATAATGCATCCGTTTCTTTCATCAAAAAAGCATTATAGCCCTTAGGATTTCTTGAAAGGGTATCTTTAATTTTTGAAATATCGCCCTGCTTGAGGGCGAGTTCAAAATTTTTTATCTCATTGTGCATAAGCATTAATCTTCTTGTACAAACTCTTTTTCAAAGAAGGTGCAGCGCTTGATGCTCAAGGCAAGTTCACCTTTAAACTCTTCAACAATTGCAACGATGTCAGGATCGAATACGGGTTTTTGTAACTGTTCATGCATTTTCATTAAAAATGCATTACTAATATTAAACAATCTGCGCGATTGATCTTCCATTTCTTGATTACGCACCATTTCTTGATCTTGTGATGTAAAATAATATTCAGTAAATGCCACAAATTTTTCAAGATTAACTGCAATGGCTTTCAACATGGGTGCAACTGCACGGCGATGATAATCAAGACTATGAATGTCATCATCCATTGGTTGCACAGCTGCCGCAACAGTTTTGCGCAAGACTTCTACCCGTTCCATGAGATTTTGTTTACCTAAGAAATATGCAATGGTTGGCTTGGCTTCAATATAATTTTTAATCTGCATCAATTTTGCTGAGGCGATCGCAAGAGTAAAGAACGAGGTAATGCTTTTGGTTCCATTTAATAACCATTCCATACGAGATACTTGTGGCTGAAGATTAGCTTTATCTGAGAGTGATTTAACCGCTTTTTCTAAAAAGGCTAAACGGGATTCGATATCTTGAGGATTTGGCGCATTAATTTTAGGAGCAGGCAATACTAAATTGAAAAAACCGAGTTGATACAGCCCTACCGCAAAAACTGCCGAACTGAGTGCAAATGATCCATATGATAATTGATTACGACGAATAAAATTATATTTTATTTTTGCATGAAGCTCATGAATGCGATTTTCATCTAACTGAATAAGCCCATTTGCGTCTGGTTTAATTTGCGCATCTAAATATACTTCATCGGGAAATGTAACAAATGATGTAAACAATGAGCCCAATGAACTGGTTTTACCCTGAGGTGCCGGAATGGTGCTTAGAGTAAACGATACTGATAATAATAAAGTTAAAATCTGTTTTTTCATGATAATTCCTAATTTTATTGCCCTGCCAGTTGCCTATTAATATTATAATTATTCAAATGCTTCGACAAGCTCAGCACGAACGGAGTGAAGCTTTAGCGTAAGCTGGATCACGCGGCCATATACTGCTTGAGGTATTTACCGGTATGACTAGCCGCTACACGAGCCACCTCTTTAGGAGTTCCTTGGGCTACAATAGTTCCACCCGCATCGCCCCCTTCAGGGCCCATATCAATCAAATGATCAACGGTTTTAAGAACATCTAAATTATGCTCAATAACAATCATTGAGTTACCCTTATCAATAAGTCTATTAAGGACACTTAAGAGTTTATCGATATCATGGTTATGCAATCCGGTTGTTGGTTCATCAAGGATATATAATGTTTTGCTACCACGCTTTGCTAACTCATCAACCAGTTTAATACGCTGCGCTTCACCGCCTGATAAGGTAACCGCTGGTTGGCCTAATTTTAAATAATCCAGACCTACTTCACACAGCAAGTTAAGACGTTTTGCAATCGTGGTATGCGCCGCAAAGAATGTTGCCGCTTCAAATGCGGTCATCTCAAGCACATCGGCTATGTTTTTGCCTCTATACATAATTTCTAATGTTTGAGCATTATAACGCTTACCCGCGCATGATTTGCAGATCATAGTAACTTCAGGCAAGAACTGCATATTTACTTTAATAATCCCATCACCATTACATTCAAAGCAACGGCCTTCGGGCATATTAAAGCTAAATCTACCGACCTTATATCCACGCAAATTACTTTCCGGCAATCCCGCAAAGAGCTTACGAATATCATCAAAGACTCCTAAATAGGTTGCTGGATTAGAACGGGGAGTACGCCCTATAGGAGTTTGATCGATCACAATTAAATGCTCTATCTGATCAGCGCCGACTAAATCTGAATCTTTATCATTCGTGAATAAACCAAAAATACCGGTCTTGTTTTTACCGTTTAAAGTACGTTCGATTGCAGGCACTAATTCTTGCATGATCAAGGTACTTTTACCTGATCCTGACACACCCGAAATGCCACACAGCACTCCTAAAGGAAATGCTACGGTTAAATCTTTTAAGTTATTTTTAGTTGCATGCGCAAGCGTGATATGCCCCGCAGGTTTACGCATTGGCGTAGTACGCATAATAGTTTTGCGTCCTGCCAAATAGGCTCCCGTTAATGATTTTATATTTTTTGATACTTGTTCAGGGGTTCCCACCGCGGTCACGGTACCACCTAAAATACCGGCTGCTGGACCCATATCAATTAAATAGTCTGATTGTTGCATCGTATCCATATCATGCTCAACCACGACAACGGTATTACCTTGATCACGTAATTTTTTAAGCGTTGCAATTAAACGATCATTATCACGTTGATGCAATCCGATACTAGGTTCATCAAGAATGTATAGTACTCCTGAAAGCGCAGATCCTATTTGGGTTGCCAAACGAATACGCTGCCCTTCACCACCAGAAAGCGTTCGTGCTGAACGATTTAAGGAAAGGTATGATAAACCCACATCGTTTAAGAATTTTAAACGTGAAGCGATCTCTTTAATCAGTCCTCGGCCGATCTCTGATTCACTTTCTGAGAGTTTAAGATTCTTGAAGAACTCAATTGAATCTTTTACTGATTTGTTACCAAGCTCAAAGATATCTAAATCTCCGACACTGACTGCCAATGCTAATTTATTAAGTCTTTTGCCATAACATTTATTACAGGTCTTTTGCGTTGCATATTTATCCCCAAAAAAGTCAGGATAATTTGATTTCCATGCATCAGAATCACCGGGATTCCATGGCCATTCATGAATAATCCCTAAACCATGACAGTTCTCACAAGCACCTATAGGTGAATTGAAAGAGAAAAAACGTGGTTCAAGTTCTGGAATAGAAATTGCACAACTGGTGCACATACGATTTGAAGAATATAAATATTCGCGATCGCCTACAATTACTTTGCAGGTACCACCAGCTAATTTACCGGCAGCTTCAACCGCTTCATTAAGACGCGCGCGCTCTGCCGCTTTGACTTCTAATGCATCGACTAATAGATCGATAGTATGCTTATAGGTTTTACCTAATTTTAAATTTTTAATATCATCTTCAGATTTAAAGCGATAGGTTTTACCATCGATTGCAAAACGATAATAACCCTTTTTAAATAGCGCTAATAAATCGTTAACAAATTCACCCTTTTTAGAGATAGCTATGGGAGCGGCAATAGTGATTAAATCGTTTTTAAAGTTAACAATCATCATATCGGCTATTTTTTCAGGAGATTCGGCACTAATAGGCATATGGCAATCCGGACAGTGGACTCTACCGATACGGGCATATAATACCCTTAAATAGTCATAAATCTCAGTGATGGTACCCACCGTTGAACGAGGGTTTGCCCCTACCGTCTTTTGTTCGATGGCAATAGACGGGCAAAGGCCCTCTATACGATCAAAATCGGGCTTTTTAGCGATTCCTAAGAATTGGCGAGCATAAGATGATAAAGACTCCATATAACGGCGTTTTCCCTCAGTAAAAAGTATATCCAAAGCCAAGGAGCTCTTTCCTGAGCCGGATGGGCCAGTAATAACCGTTAATTTCCCCTTAGGGATAGATACGTCTACGTTTTTAAGGTTGTGCTCACGGGCACCGTATACCTTGATCCAGTCATTTTTTTGGTCTGCCATAGGATCCTCCAATTTTTAGTCAAAAATAGCCAAAGTATTAATTAATAAGAGTACCAGAATTCCAATTAATGTAAAACCCTGACCCTTAAGGCCTTATGGTGTATTTTAACCTTAAAACAGGCATATAACCTTACTAAACCGTTGTTTTTGGGGTCTTAAATAGGGTACTCTAGGGTAGAAGGAGAAAAATATGAAGAAAATATTATTATTAGCTTTTGCAGCAATTTCTTGTGCTTCAATTCAAGCAAACCCAATAGCCCAAAACAGAACAATTTTTGGCGCTCCTAACGGAATAAGAACTTCAATATCTGGCACTTTATCTGACTATGTTCAAGATGGAACCCCCCCCTATCAGTTTAATATAGAAGGTGCAGCCGTAAATGGGGTAGTAATGTTGAGCCCTACTGATGGTAGCTTTACGTTTAACCCAACTAATTTTCCTGCAGCCTTTCAATATTCAGTTATTGATATAAGTGGAAATAAAAGTAATCCAGCAACTATAACTATTGTTCCTGGACCAATGATTTCTGGAACAGATGAAACTGAAGCAGATTTAGGATAAAAAATGAAACGATTATTATTAGTTACTGCCCTTTTTACTACTGCAGCACTTCTAGCTCAACCCGTTGCTCAGAATGCAAAGTTTGAACAGGTAGTATACAATGAGCAAGGCTATCCAAAAACGTTACTAGGAAAGCTAGAAGAATCATTGATAACAGGCGGCACAGCTCCCTATCAATTTGAAAAAGTTGATCCCACTAGTAATACTATCGTTCAATTAACCAGAAATGGAAATTTTGCGGCTAAACCTACACCAAGCGAATTTTTGGGTACTGCAAAATTCAATTACCGAGTTACTGATAGCACAGGACAAATAAGTAATATTGCAACAGTGACAATTATATTTGGCCAAGACAAAGGTTAATTAAAAAAAAGAGCGAGTTTTTTAGACTCGCTCTTTTTGATTACTGTGCAAACAGTTTAATCATTTCTTTATTAAATGCAGAAATATCATCCGGCTTTCTACTGGTAACCAGCTTTCCATCGACTACTGCATCTTTATCGATCCAATTAGCGCCGGCGTTTATTAAATCTAATTTAATTGATGGCCAAGAAGTGACCGTACGACCTTTCACTAATTCAGCATTAATTAAAATCCATGGGCCATGGCAGATTGAGGCAATCGGTTTATCAGCTTGTGCAAACGCTTTTACAAATTCCACTGCTTGTGGAATTGAACGTAAATTATCGGGATTTAAGACACCACCGGGTAATAGTAACGCATCATAATCAGCGGCATTGGCTTCAAACAGATGTTTATCAACCGGAAACTCAGGAGCCCAGTTACCATTACTCCATCCTCTTACTTTTAACTTCTTAGGAGAAATAATAAATGTTTGTGCACCAGCTTCAGTTAGCGCCTGGCGTGGCTTTACCATCTCAGACAGTTCAAATCCATCAGCAATTAATATTGCAACTTTCAAGCCCTCTAATTGTTTCATAAAGATTCCTCATTTTAGTATTCAAATGTGGCTATATTACCTTATAAGTGTGACCTAATCGCAAAATTTGTCATCTTTGAATATTTGACAATTAGAATGATAATTGTTTACATTGTTACCAATCAAGAATTTATTACGAGAAAAACATGAACTGCTGCTTATCACAATTACCATCTTACATTTCACCTGAGCGCAATGTTTTCTTTACCTTTTCTAAACGTTCCATTTCAAAACGCCCCTAGCAGGGTATCATTTAAAATCGATGCAATACGCATCATTAAATCTTCATTTTCAATTATTTTTTACTCATTACTATGGAACATACATGAGACATAATCTTTATCTACTCTTATGGCTAAATTTACTCGTAGTCTTTTGCCAACCGATGGTGCGCGTACCCACAATAAAAGTACATAGACCGGAATTACCCAAACAACATTAACTTTATATCCGGTCCACTTTCACACTTACCACCTGAGCTTATTTACAAGATAGGCTAATATGTCGTAGGTCCTGAGGAATATCGGAATAAAAAAATCGCACGAAGAATCACTCGATTTTCCCACACGTGCTT
>CAYSAX010000033.1:0-9992 GCA_964429045.1 uncultured Pseudomonadota bacterium | reverse complement strand
CATTAACGCTTGTTTTTGGTTTTATTGCGATCGAAGGCAGCCATTTTTTTTCTAATATTTTATTAATGAGTCCGCGAGTGTCTGTTTTTGTTTCTATATGAAAACCTACTATCGAATCGGGCGGAAGTTGCAGTTGCTTAATGTAAGATTCAACATCCTCCACCATTAAATGGACCCATAGTTGGCGGTAGGTAAGCTTGGCTATGCTATTGGTCTTTTGCATGCTAATGCCGGTATTGGGGGCAAACTGATTATCTATAATATCAATGTGAAACCCAGGAAACAGAGGTTCTAGGAGTTTAATGGTTTTATCAATTGTGTTTTCTGGGACAGCCAATAAAGAAGGATAAATTTGAGCCATGAAAGATCCTTTTTATAATAATTTTACTCTAGCATACTCAGTTTAACCTTGAGTTGCCAAGACTCAGACTTTAGTCCAAAGCTAGACGCTTTGGGTTTCGGGTAGTAGTTGATAGCTGGATGGCGACTATTTTTGAGCCTGTACTGGATTTTCGACACCTAAGCCATAATTAAAAGTCGCAGTTGCCATTTGGCGTTGTCTAATAAAGCTGGTAGACTTAAAAGATGGAATTACACGTACTATTTAAGTGGTTAGGGGTTTATGAATACCGTCAAAAAAATAGCAATGGTTATCGTTATGGAAAATGATCTGCAAGCAGCGGTCGATTTCTATAAAAAATTAGGTTTAAAGCTGGTTTTTCACGTCAAAGATCAGTGGGCCGAGTTCAAAATTGGCAACCTTCAAATCGGCTTATGCCCAACAACCGAATCGGTTAATCTAAACCGCACCGGATTGGTCTTTGAAGTAGAAGATATTAATGCTTTCTATGAGGCAAACAAAGAAGGTTTAAACTTCCTTGATAAACCGGTTGAAGCTGCTCATGGTATCATGGCAAGCATTCAAGACCCGTCAGGAAATATCTTAGATCTTTATCAGCCAACCCCAGAAAAATTACAGTCTTTAAAGGACAAATTGCAAGCTGAAGATGGTTGCTGTGGTGGAAGCTCATGCGAAACTGAAGCTATGCCTGAGGCTGATTTATGTTGTGAATCAGAGGCAAATCAGAGCGGATGCTGCTAATAAAAATTTAGCTAAGATCTGAGTGAGTTGCTATCAGATAAAATACGTTGAAATTTTGAGATTTTCTTCTATAATTATTTGACGAGTACTCAAAATATTGTTTATTAAATAGGTAAATTTAACTATCAAATCAGGAGGCCAGAATGTTTGAAAAATTCAGACCATTAGGCGATAGAATTTTAGTAAAACGCTTGGAAGGCGAAGAAAAAACATCGGGTGGAATTTATATTCCCGAAGCGGCAAAAGAAAAAGCGCAAATCGCGCAAGTGATTGCGGTTGGTCCGGGTAAAACCGATAAAGCAGGTAATTTTATTACTCCTGCAGTTAAAGTGGGTGATAAAGTGTATTTTGGCAAATTTGCCGGCACTGAAATTACGCGCGACCAAGTGGTTATTCGTGAAGAAGAGATTTTAGGCATAGTAGAGTAATAGGAAAAAGACAATGGCATCAAAAGTAATTATTTTTGGCGCAGCGGCACGTGAAAAAGTGCGTAAAGGTGTTGATACCCTCGCTGACGCAGTTAAAGTAACCCTCGGGCCCCGTGGACGTAACGTAGTTTATGAAAAATCATTCGGCGCTCCCGGTATCACCAAAGACGGTGTAACCGTTGCTAAAGAGATCGAATTAGCAGATAAATTAGAAAACATGGGCGCACAAATGGTGCGTGAAGTTGCCAGCAAAACAGCTGATGTAGCTGGGGATGGTACAACAACTGCTACGGTTCTTGCACAAGCAATTTTCCGTGAAGGTAACAAATATGTTACTGCCGGCGCAAATCCAATGGATTTAAAACGCGGAATTGAAAAAGCGGTCGCAGTCGTGGTTGAATGCGTTAAGCAACAATCAAAACCGGTGAGCGGTAAAAAAGAAATTGAACAAGTTGCTACTATTTCTGCAAACTCAGACACTTCAATTGGCCAGCAAATTGCTGAAGCAATGGAACGTGTTGGTCGCGATGGCGTGATCACCGTTGAAGAAGCTAAAGGCATGAGCGATGAACTTGAAGTGGTTGAAGGAATGCAATTTGATCGTGGATATCTTTCAGCGTATTTTGTAACCAATGCTGAAAAGATGGAAACAGAACTTAACAATCCATTGATCTTAATCTTTGAAAAGAAGATTACCAGCATGAAGAGCATGCTTCCGGTGCTTGAGCAAGTTGCAAAAACGGGCAGATCATTACTTATTATTGCTGAAGACGTTGAAGGCGAAGCGCTTGCTACATTGGTAGTTAATAAATTGCGTGGCATTTTAAATGTTGTTGCGGTTAAAGCTCCTGGCTTCGGCGACCGTAGAAAAGCAATGTTAGAAGATATTGCTGCGTTGACTGGTGGTAAATTAGTGAGCGAAGATCTTGGTATTAAACTTGAAAATATCACCTCCGATGATTTGGGAACCGCGACACGCGTTGTGATCACGAAAGATAATACAACGATTATCGAAGGCCAAGGAAACGCAGACGAAATTAAAGGTCGCGTTGCGCAAATTCGCATGCAGATTGCAAATACTACTTCTGATTACGATAAAGAAAAAATGCAAGAACGCTTAGCTAAATTAGCGGGCGGAGTTGCGGTGATCAAAGTTGGTGCAGCGACTGAAACTGAAATGAAAGAAAAGAAAGACCGTATCGAAGATGCGCTCAGCGCAACTCGTGCAGCGGTTGAAGAAGGTATCGTTGCTGGTGGTGGCGTTGCATTATTACGCGCGCAAGCTGCTCTGGATACGCTCAAGCTTGAAGGCGATGAACAACTTGGTTTACAAATTGTACGCCGTGCGCTTGAAGAACCATTACGCATTATTTCTTCTAATGCTGGTTTTGAACCATCAGTAGTAGTAAATAGTGTTAAAACCGTTACTCAGCCTACTTCTTATGGATTCGATGCTAAACGTGGCGTATATTGTGACATGATCCAAGAAGGAATCATCGATCCTGCAAAAGTAACCCGTTCAGCGATTCAAAATGCTGCATCGATTGCCGGATTGTTACTCACCACTGAAGCAACTATTTGCGATGCACCTTCTGATAAAAAAGAAGCTGCTGCAGGTGCTCCAGGAATGGGTGGCATGGGCGGAATGCCAGGCATGTACTAAAGATCATTTTTTATAATGTATTCGCATTATGTCAAAATGAGATTTAGGATTGCTTCTACTAAATAAGAAATAGAGTCCCACCGTTAATCGCGGTGGGATTTTTATTAAGAGTGAGAATGATTTTATTAAAATAGTGATTATTTCAGTTTGACAAAAAACAATGGTTTTGTAGTATGAGAACATCGTACTAATCGTGAAAATAGGTTATTTATGCTTTGTAAAAAAATATTATTTATTACACTGTTGGGTGTGAGCTTAGCAATGAATGCTCATTCACCAGCAACAGATGATGCTCCAAGTTATTATTTGTATGGGGGAAAAGAAGAGGATTTGAAAGACCCTGAAGTTCAACGCCAGCTCAAAGGACTTGCTGACAGTAAGGAAGTTAAAGCGTTTAATAAGCTCTATAATGGAATTGATAAAAATAACATTCAACTAGTCAAAGAAGCACTTTCAGAAGGTACTGATTTAAATGGTGAGGGAATGGTGTATCTAATGCATTCAGGCATTAGAGCTATGCCATTGTTTCTTGCATGCCTGCGCGGAAGAGAAGAGATTGTTGAACTTCTTTTAAAACATGGCGCTGATACATGCGCAGCCTATGCGTATCCAATTACTATAGAACCAGGACCTAAATTTTATTGTCATGTAGGTAATCCAAAGTATTTGAGAGTGCCCACTGCAGATACCGTTAAAAAAATAAAACAATACATTGAGACTCCAGGAGTACTGGGGGCAACAGGACAAACAAGTAGCAAACCGTATGTTCTCTTTCGTGGATTTACTGCATTTCATGGAGCATGCATTAATCCAAAACAAATAGTTGGGGTCAAAGAAAACGTTGCTGAAGCAAAAAAGCTGCGCATTATTAAAATGCTTTATGAAGCGGAGAAAACAAGTCATACCAATGACGAATTTGCAAACGCTACTAAAAATAAACATTGCAGAATTTTAAGCTATGATCCATTTATTATCAATACAGGAAATATAGCACACAATAATCCAGAAATGCCTTCTGATTTAGCGCGTGCTCATGGCTATTCTACCATTGCTGAACTTATGGAAAAACTTGAAAATGGACAAGAAGTTTCGCTGCAAGAGTTTAGTCAAAAAGGTCTTTTAGTTAGAGCTGTAGCTGTTTTTAAGAAATTATTTAGAATAAGTTAGTGAATACAGATCCAAAAAATCCCACCGTTAATCGCGGTGGGATTTTTATTGCTTATTAATGCATCACAGTTACAAAGCACAATATCTTTCATGATGGATGGTATTGCACAAAATGAATTTTTTTACGCTCAATTTTAGTTTTTTTGGTTAAGACGCCATGAATGACTTTGCGATGGTAGTTATAACTGCTTTTACTATAATATTTTTTTACGTAGCATGATGCATGCGCCTCATGTGTTGATTGAGATCGCCTTGTAATGCATAAGGTTCTATTGAACAGAGGCGACACGCAAAAATTTTAGGGCCATGTTTACGCGTGTAGTGTAATGAACAGCTCGATTTAGTGGTATATCTTTCACTACACTCATTACATTCAAATGGTTTGCTTGTTTGATGCTTGCGTAAATCATGGTTAGTTAATTCTTTTTTTGTGTTAAATCCTTTAGCTTCAGTGCATTTTGTGCAAGTAAATCTTGTGGCTCGTAAATGTTGAACGGTATTATCATCCAGATGATTAGTTTCTTGTTTTCTTATTTGACTCAATTGCCTAATATCTGATGCTTTTGGTGCTGGTAATGAATCAAGGAGCACTTGAAATGGCGGTAATAGTGGCGGAGAATCTAAAATAGTAGTGTGTAAAGGCTCACACACCTCTTCTTTTTTTACTGTAACATTTCTTAAATCATCATTTATGCTGTTGTCTGTATGAAAAGCATACTTTCGCGGTATTTTGTCTTTATGTTTACGTCTTATGTGTTGTTGTAAATCACCATTGACCGCATAGGGTTCAATGTCACAAAAATCGCAAGCATATATTTTAGGTCCATGTTCACGTTGGTAATGTAAAAGAAAGGTTTGCTCTAAGTCATATGTATTCGAGCATTTATCACAGCTAAAAGCATTTTTTAATGCAGGTAATTCTTTTGGCAAATATTTGCTTTGGTGTGAAGGCGGTATGGCAGAAACTGGTTGTTGTGTTTCAGAACAGCTAAAAAATTCATTTAATGAACCTACAAAACCTTTCCAGTCTTCATTCTCTGCGAAGAGTGGGGCATCGCTTATTTCTTCATTCATGGAAAGTATGGGTTGTAGCCATAATAAAAGAAAAAATAATATGAGCATTGAACCTTTCATTGTTTAGAAAATGCTGGTTATTTCTCTAACATATATAACACTATACCTATTTTACATCTACGATTGCAAAATTAACGCTTAAGTACACAATAACTTTTCTACTGATTGCATTACACAAAACCACCAACAAGGGTAAATTAATTGCTCATGTGATACTGTTGAAGATGGATTTTAAATTCATCAAAATTTTTATACTTTATTTCATCTTTACAAAGATTGCACATAAATGTTTTGTGTTCTCGTTCAATATGTGCATCTAGATATCTTTCTTTTTCAAAAGAATGCATGCACTTTTTGAAAGGGCACATTATTTTTTCTTGAGAAACATGTTCTTTAATAAAATGATACAAGCATTCTCTTTCAGTGGTAAATACGCGTGCACAATGTTTTTTAATACATAAGTATTCAGTTTCAAAATCATGCAAATTATCAGAAGCCGTTGCAGGCCACGTGTACGTCACATTTAGATTAATAATGAACAAAAATAAGCTTCCACAAAACTTCATATTCTTTTAACAAAATTAATTTCTTTTTTAACAGAATGTACTTCTTATAATCATAATGTGATGTACTTGTGTACTCGTTTTAAATGCTGATTTAAATCACCTTGATACGCAAATGCAGAAATTTTTTTCAATTGTGCGCAATATTCACATAAAAATCTTTTGACTGCATGATTGCGTACGCAATGTAGATTTAAAGAAGACCAATCGGCACATTTTTGTCCACATGCTTTACATTGATTATTAGTGGTATCAAAGTACAATTCTTGCGAATGTTTAGACAGTGGAACAAATGGCTCATTTAGTTGAGCATTATATACAGAACCTTTTTTTTCTGTAGTAGAAAGGCTCGTTGGAATTGCAGATTTCTCTAACTGAATCGTATAACTATTCAATAGATCTATTAATGTTAGTTCATCATGAGTTGCTAGATATTCTGTTTGCTGTTCATAGAAATCACTCATGCTGATCTCATCATCTTGCATTGCGAAACTACTGCAAGAAATAATTACTAGAAAATAAGCTAGAAAAAGATTTTTCATAAATTATTTATCATTTGCATGGTATTGATTCAAAAAGTAGTGACGATTAAATTCTAAGCCATGTTTATATCTTCTATGTTTGCGTAAACTGTCAATTTTTAAATAAGGCTCCCGGCATACTTCACAATTAAATGTTTTACCTGGATGTGCTTGCGAATAATGCTGAAGCAGTTCATCCATGGTGCGGTAGCGATTCAAACATGTCATAATTTTACATGTATAATATTGACGAGTACGCGCTTTTCTGTGTTTATATAGTGCAATTAATGGCGAAAGGGGAGCTACCATTGGCACTGGAAGCTGTTGTTCTCGTGCTAAAGTAATGAGGTATTGTAGCTCTTTCGGGGCGCTTAATGTATTTGAAGAAAGTTCTATAGCAGATAAAGGAGATAAATCAAGTAACGCTAAATGTGTTTGGGTAAATTCAATAGGATCTTCTTCTATGTTCTTAATACTTGTATAGGCTTCAAGTAGGAGCGCATCAAGATCAACTTCTTCATCACTCATAGCAAGCATCGGGCTCAACCAGAGAATTAAAACAAGCAACAGCTGTTTCACGCGTTTCCTTTCATCTCTTGTGGTTGTCTATGCTCCTTTTTAACACCTTTATTAACATCGGTGAGTGAAACAGTTCTTGCTAATGCACGTCTTAAACTTCCATAAATAAGACTACCCGTTCTGGATTCCTCTTCAGTTTTTTTGGCAGCAGGGCGGGCTGGTTCTTTTATTACGCTGGTGGTCGATTGCGAGACTCCAATGCCACCACGAGGCATTGCATCTACTTGGGCATTAGCAAATTTCGATTTATTGATACGAGGATTATTTTCAGCAGTTGTTGCTTTATCTGCTTTAACAGTCTTTATGCTTGATTCTTCATCAGGCATAATAGTGCTTTGTTCTTCAGGGGATGTAATTGTGGGAAGGGTGGACGGCAATGATTTTGTTGGTGTATCTTTTGTTGCTTTTAAAACCTCAGCATGAGCTAATTCTTGTTGTTTTTTATGAATATTTTTAACCGCTTCGTAAAGGCTGTTATCAATGCCCACGCGCATTTTTAAATTATCTGTTTGATCTGATTCTAAAATTACCGAGCCAAAATAAGATGTATTTTCGTTGCCTTCTATTTCTTTAGAAGTATCAGTTTCATCATTATTAGTATCATCTTGTAGTTTTCCTCCAATAAATGACTCAGTATGAAAACAGTAGACAGGTTGACCATCAATTATCTGATCTCTAATCCCACGAATTACTGCTATAACCTTATTTTTATTTTTTTCGTGATACAGAGTTTTGCCTAATAACTGGACTTCTATAGTACCATAAATTGGGATTTCACAAATGCTCAGTCTGTTGGTGCACGGTACCAGAGAAAACTCAATTTGGGCACATTCTTTTGGGTTGAGTGTCTTTCTATCAATGCGTAAAGCAGATGTCGTATTATTTTCAAAATTAATAGTTACTGTTTGATATTGTGCTTTTTTTGAAAGTTCGGGAAAAATTTCTTTTTCCCACTGAGACTCTATGATACGTTTGTTGTGACGTAAAGATGTAAGCAATGCTTGATACTGCTTTTTTTGTTCTTTAGTTTGTCTTGATTCATTCTTTTTCATGAGCGATTTAAGATTAGCTATTTGGCTACTCAACTCATGCATGGTATTAAAGTCTTCATATTTAATATCAGGAAGCTCTAATAAAGGAACTGATTTTGGTAATGGAGATAAAATACCCCTATTGTTTACATCTCTGATTGAAGTGTATTCAACTGGAGAAGGGCGGGCTTTTCTTCTGGCTTGTTCTACCGCTGCAACATATCGTATCGCTTTATTGTGTTCGCGTTCATCATCTGTTTCTTTATTTTTACTTTGAGTTTCGCAAAGTTTTGGTAAGCGATGTATTGGCGTCATTTCTTTTTTTTCCATGCAAAACAGTGAAGACGAATTAACTAATATTGAAAGTGAAATAATGAAAAATAGTTGTTGAGCTAGCATATTTTCCTACGAATAATAATGTTCAATAGCTAGCGTAACAACAAACAAAAAGCTTTCAAATGAAATATAATTAATCTTCTTGAAGTAAAAAAATGATGATGGTATATGTGAGAACAGTGCAATATATATTTTTTAAAAAATAAGGAGTTGCTTATGTGTAAAAAATGTAAAAAAGGCAAATGTACTTGCAAATAGTACGACAAAATAAAGAGGACGTGATTTACACGCCCTCTTTTACTTTTATTTAGAGTAATTTAGTTTTAGTTTCTTTAGTCTTAATGGTCGCTTTAAAAGCCGGTTCATTATTGAATATCGGTAAGCTAACGCCAGTCTGGCTTGATTTAGCTTTAAATGTTATCGTGTCACCTTGCATTAACTCAGTATTAAAGGTGTGAGTTAATGTTGCGCGAGCACCACGTGGAATTGCAGCTGAGCTGTATTCATTTATTAATAGGCCATTTTTTAAGATTTGAATGGTCACTATAGTCTGTCGCGGACTACCATTAATCGCATGTGCGTTGATAGTAATTACATACGAATCGTCTACTGTTGCTATAAAGGGTTGAGTTACAATATTTTGTGCAGTGTGAGGTACGGCTAAGCTGATAATGCCATTTGTTTGTGTTTCAAATGCATTAAGTTGGGTTAATAACCCTAATACTAGTGAAAATATAATTAGTTTTTTTAACATTATTTTCTCTTTTATTTACGAGATTTTTTAGGAGCTTTAGGCACTTTACCACCGGCTTTTCTCGCTTGGGATAATCCAATGGCGATAGCCTGCTTACGGCTTTTTACTGTTTTGCCTGATCTGCCACTTTTTAATTGTCCACGTTTCATTTCGTGCATTGCGCGTTTTACTTTTTGTTGTGCTTTTTTACCATATTTAGCCATGCGAATCCTCCTTTTTTGGTTGTTTTTATGTTATTTCTACTACTTTTTAGCCTATCATGATTTATTATGAGAAATAAATGATATATAGGACAAAAATCCTGTTAAATAAGGAATTTTATCAATTATTGACTATTTGGAATTGGTTTTGCTACTATGAGGGTAAGATAAGGCTCTTTATAGGGTCTTACATAGTATTTAAGCAGAGGTAGTTCTCTGTTGGTACCCAACAAAAAAAGGAACTCTTATGAGTAACAATAATAATAACAATAACAATCCTAAACACGGTCAAAACCAAGGTCATAACCAAAACCAAGGTCACAACAAGCAAGAAAAACAAGGCCAACACGGTCAAAATCAAGGTCAGCAAAAGCAAGGTCAACAAGGCCAAGCTAACCAAAATCCAGAGCAAAAGAAGCATGGATGGTGCTCGTCACACAATGGCCCTAAAGCTAAGTGTAACTGCGCTTAATTAATTTTAAGTTCAGATAATATTTTTTAAAGGACAAGAGTCTTAATAATTAGGCTCTTGTCCTTGATTACCGTAAAGGAATGAATATGAAAAAGCCTAGCC
>CAYSAX010000032.1:0-10225 GCA_964429045.1 uncultured Pseudomonadota bacterium | reverse complement strand
GTTTCTTTACTTATCATGTCTCTTTATATATTTTCAAATTAATTTGTTAATAAGGAGAGCTTCATCATGAACATTAATACCTATATCATACTTTTGATTGTCGTAAGCTCTTGCGCAACCAAAACTACTTCCATGGGTGAAGTTGCAGCGGCTGAACTGACTAAAAATCTGTTATTTTTGGAAACGTTTGCAAGTCATAGCAGAAAGCCATCTTACGGATCTTCCCCCGACTGTCGTGCTGCACGTCGACCGACTCCACTGTATATGTCCACCAGTCCTCTAGTCAGTGATTGCATCCCAAACTCTAGCGTTGCTCGCATAACCTATCGCCCCATTGAACCCACTGCTCAAGAGATTTTAAATGATGCTCTCAGAGCGAGTAAGTTTTGGGACATGCCTGTTATGCAAATACTTGCTATTCATTTACAAAAAGAAAAAGAGGGACTACATATGTTAAAACAATCATATGTTACGGCCGATTGCATTAAAAGCATTTATAGAGACCCGACATTACACTTTGATTATACCAATCTTGCCTATTACATATATGAAACAACACATGAAATTAAAGCAACTGAACTTGCACTAGAACTCAGTAAAAAAACTTAAAGATAGGTCCCCATAATCTCAGTAATACGTTCTTGAAATAGGCGAGCAGCAACATAACACCAGCCAATTGCAACAATAGTTACAATGCTATAATTCTTAAATCTATTCCACTCAGCATTTTGTAATCGTGTTGCATCTTGCACATTCCATTCTCGAGCTTTTCTAGCGAGCATCGCGTCATATTGTTTTGAAAGCATCAATGGTCGATTTAAAAATGGCTTGATGACATATTCTTCGATTTGTTTATCTGTCGCATTTTTAAACCATCCGCGATATTCTGCTGGCGACATTAAAGATATCTCTTTGCGCATGGAGTATAGATTAGAAAAAAACAAGAGGAATATTACGAATCTTGTAATCATTGTTATTTATTTTTTAAAAACGAATGCGCTTTGGTTAAAATATCCTGCGCATTTACATAGGTTAATTTTTTGCAAGCATCTTCATAGGGCAGCCATACATAGCCTTGATGTTCACGCGATAAAACAACTTTTTGTTGATCGGTCTGGCCAACAAAAAAAGTTACCGTTTTTTTAATGTGTTTACCGCGTTCTCGGAACATATAATCTAACGATTCTTGAAAACCAGGAATTATGATTGCGTTTAATTGGGTCTCTTCAAACAATTCTCGATGCGCAGCCTGTTCCATTGTTTCACCCGGTTCTAGTTTTCCCTTTGGCAAATCCCAATGCCCGCTTAAATAGTGGAGCACAAGATAAAGTACCTCTTTATCTTTTTTATAGAACGTTATAATCCCGGCAGATTGTTGTTCAATCATTGCTCACCTATGATGCGTTTTTAAGATTTTCAATCACTCAAGAAAATATAAGCGGACATTCCATCTGTTTCTGGCTAGGTATAGTACTAACCCTGCTAGTAAACACAAAGGGCCTACCCACATCCAAAAGCCTATCTTATTTAAAAAGAAAAAGGCAATAGCAGGGGCAAACCATCTATTAATGATAGCTAATATTGCGGTATAGGCAACTAAAAAAAGGCTTCCTACTAGGGCAACTTGGGCTAAATAGCCGATTGCAAATTTTCCAAAACGAAGTATGTACCCATGAAGGCCATATTTTCTTTTTAAAATCCACAGAAGTAAAACGGTTTGCAATATGCCAGAGATAGTCGTTGCAAGGGCAAGCCCTACCGTTGCAAAATTTTTAATTAATAAGAAATTAAATCCAACGTTTACCAGGGTTGCAATGACACTAATAATTCCTGGGATCAACGTTTGATGAAAGGCATAATAAATATTTAAAATAATCTTATTGAGTGAAAAGAAAAAAAGACCGATTGTGAAGGCAATTAAAATATTTCCTGCTTCATATGCATGAGCCATAGTAAAAGATTCAGATACAAAAAGAGTGATAAAAATCTGCTGAGCAAAAAATATCATCGCAATCATGCAAGGAACAGTTACCCAAAAAACCAATTTAGCTGACTCGAACAAATAGAAGTTTAAACGCTTGGGAGCATAGGTACTTATGCGCGAAAAATAGGGCAATAAGATAGTAGAAAAGGCTACTGCAAAAACTCCTAATGGAATCCCTAAAAATCTATTGGCATAGTTGATTAACGTAACTGAACCTTCGGGCAAGAAAGAGGCAAACTGTGTTCCAATGAACAAACTAATTTCCATGACGCTCATACTTAACGCACATAAAAAAAATTTACCTAAAATAGAATGAAATGAATGCCATGTTTGCTTATTTATCGGCCCAAATGAAAGATTAAGCTTAAAATAAGTAAATAGATGTTGCAGAAACTGTAAAAGTCCGCCCAATAAAATAAAGTAACACAAATAATCGATAGGCAACCCTAAAAACCAACAGACTAATATACCGGCAATAAATGCAATGTTAAGTAAAATTGGCCCGAATGCCGGCACAAAAAAATGCCCAACCGCTTGCAAGCCACCGGCAAGTAAAGCGCTACTTGAAATAAAAAATATAAAAGGCATTAAAATCCGCAATAAGGGAACTGTCGCTGCCAGTTGCTCTGCTGAAAATCCCGGCACTTGAAACCTGACCACTGCTTGCGCATGTATCATAATCAATGCGCACACGATTAATAATGATCCTTCAAACAATAGAAATGCCAATGACATTAAACTAAATGCTTCTTTTTCTTTATGGCGCATTGTCGTCACAAAAGAAGGAATAAAAGCCGCTGATAATGCTCCTTCGGCAAAAACCTTACGCAATGAATTAGGGATTCTATAGGCAGTAATAAATGCATCTGATGCCAACCCCACTCCTAAAAATCGAATCATAAGTAAATCACGTATGATTCCCAAAACACGACTCATTAAGGTTGAGCCACCAATTTGAATAGTCTTTTTAAGAATAGATTTTCTATGAAATTGCTGTGACATGATTATCCTTTTAAAGCGCGAGCTGGGTTCCGAGTTAATTCCTTTTCACAACCAAGACGTATTAATTGTTGCGCAGTACATTGCAAGAAACCGGTATCATCACCAAATAATTTACGAAATCTATCTTTATAGGCAGTAATAAAAGCCTCTTTTTCTCTTTCAAATGTTCCTTCATTACGGCGTTGAAGTTCCAAAAAGGTAGTAATAGTCCATTGACTTGGAATGAAAATAAATGAGTCCCATTCTGATCCAGGTTCCATAGCAAACTGAGGAATGGTTACGCTAACTACACATATAAAAAATAAAGCTGTTATAATTTTCATACAATTCTTTTAAATTCTAATATCTATTTTCAGCGATATAAAAGCAGTATAAGGCAATTTTCTTGTATTTAACATAATAACGCAGTATGAATAAAGAAATATTTATAGGATCGATATGAAATACATTTTACTCACAATACTTTCTTCTTTTTATTCTCTATCAGCAATGCATAACCCCCAAAAACCGGCGGCCAAACCCAAACCGTTATCCATTGATGAGCAAGGAATAAAGTTAGATGAACAAGTAAAAGCAATTAAACAACAACAAATGGATGCAATAGGCATTGTAGCTATAGCAATGAATGAAAATCTTTATCCTTCTAGCTCGACTCAGAGCATAATGATCTTGCGTGATAATGTTCCGGTGATAACACCCGAAGCATTTGCTCAATCTGTTAATGAAAATTTAGAAAAAAAAATTGAAAATTACATAAAAGAAAGCGCTGAAGCTATTCGAAGATTAAGTGAATGTCATACCACTTTAATGACCCTAAAAGAACGGAAAAAAAAAGGCAAAACACTAACCGCTACTGAAGAGATGAAAGAGTTATCAGCTTTTATTCAAACTAAACAAGCGACGTTGGAATCATTTAGAAAGACAGCAGAACTACAATATTATTTGGACATATATTACGAAGAGGAAAAAAATAATCCAACCAAAGTAGTAGTTCAACAGGAGGATTAATGAAAATTCAATTATTTTTAATAGTAAATTTATTCTTTTTTTGCATATCATTGATCGCCATGGAATCTTTAATACCGCCAAAAGGATGCTCGTTAAAACCTGAAATAATTCAAGCACTCAGGAATGTGCATAAAAAATTGAACAAACAAAAGCTTGGGCTAAAACTGTGGTATCACTATTGCCCTCAAGCAGGCACATTAAAAAAAAGGCCGCACAAATATAAAATTGATGTGAGAAGCATCGATGATAAAGGAAACTTACAACCCTTAAGAATACCGGCTGGATATTTCAGTGATAGTCCTAAAGGTGGCAGCGATATTGACTATTGGGATACTTACCAAGAACTCTTGGACTATCGCGCAATACTTTTTTCATGTATGAAGCAACACGGATTCGATCAGATAGGAAATTCTTGGGAATATAAAGATTCAAGAGGAATATGTCTTGGCCTCATAGAGGAACAAGAGATTTTATTTGGGGCTTAATGTGCTTTTTGTAGCTTTTCCCACTCACGCATAGCATCATCACGTTGCTTTTGCAGTGACTTTAAATCAGCTTCCGCTTTCTTAAATGCATCAGTGCCGAAAGTTAAGCTCGCAAAAGAAAGCTCTTTATCGCGGATTTTCTCTTCAAAATAATCGATCTTCTTTTCAAGAGAACGTAGTTTTTTCTGAGTTTCAAAATTATTCGGTTGCTCGGCAATAGTCGCTTTAGCATTCGAAGAAGCAGATTTGATTGATTCTTGTGCACCAATTTGTTTTTTATAATACAAGAACTCATCATAGTTACCGGTAAAGCTAACAATTCCAGTTGGGGTCAATTCAATAACACGCGTAGCCAGATCATTTAAGAATGCACGATCGTGCGATACAAAGATAATTGTTCCTTCATATTTACGCAGCGCTTCAAGTAACACTTTTTTAGAATCGATATCAAGATGGTTTGTTGGTTCATCAAGAAGCAGAAGATTTGTTTGTTGTAACAATGCCTTAACCATACCAACGCGGTTCTTTTCACCACCACTTAGAACTTCAACCTTTTTATGAACATCGTCACCGGAAAATAAGAAAGCGCCCAAAAAGGAACGTACCAAACTGGTTGTTACTTTGGGAGGCACATTGCCTTCAATATTCTCTAAAACAGTTTTTTCTCCGTTCAACGCAGCATTTTGATCCTGATCAAAGAGTGTATAGGTTACATTTGATCCAAAATCAATTTTTCCTTGTTGAATTGGCAACTGCCCTTTGATGATATTAAGCAAGGTGGTTTTACCAACACCGTTACCCGCAACAAGCGCAACCTTTTGTCCGCGCTCAACTTCAAAATTTACATTTTTAAATAACTGCTTATCGCCAAATGAAAATCCAAGATCTTCAACCCTAAGAACAATAGTTCCTGAACGGGTGATCGGAGGAAAATGAAAATTGATCGTTCTGGGGCCTGGTGGCATCACAATACGTTCAACCTTATCCAATTGCTTCATCATACTTTGTGCTTGCTTGGCACGCGAAGCGCTTGCTTTAAAGCGAGCAATGTTCTCTTCTTTATGTTTAATTTCTTTTTGCTGCAAATTATAAGCTGATTCTAATATCGCTAAATTATGTTCTTTCTGAACTTGATAGCTGCTAAAGTTTCCTTGATAAAAGGTTGCTTTGCCCCGTTCTAATTCAAGAATCTGTTTGCAGAGTTTGTCTAAAAAATAACGCTCGTGACACACAAGCATAAATCCAAAGGGAGCATCTTGTAGAAATTCTAAAAACCAATCTTTTGCAAAGATATCTAAGTGGTTGGTAGGTTCGTCAAACAGATAAAAATCTGCCTTTTGCAAAAGCAACTTTGCCAAAACAATTCTCATGCGCCAACCAATACTCAAAGTTGCAACGGGATTAGATAAATCTTGTTCTTTAAACCCGAGTCCCAAAAGCATTCTTTTACATTCTGCCCGGCAGGAGTCAGGATTAAATTCAGCCAACTCAGCACAATAATGAGCATAATCTTCTAGTTCTTGTTCAGTGGGGTCATGTTGCAAACGATCCTCAAGAACCTTTAGCTTTTCATTAAGTTTTAATAGCTGATCAAAGGCAGTCATAGTCTCATCAATAATAGAAAGACCAGATGCTAAGACAATGTCTTGGGATAAATAGGCAACTTTTTTACTCTTATTAATAGTAATAGTACCACTATCAAGTGGCTGGATGCCAACAATTGCCTCAAGCAAGGTTGATTTACCCGAACCATTAGCCCCAATAAGGCCAATACGTTGGTCCTGACTAATATCAAACGATATGTTGTCAAAAAGGGCACGAGTACCGAAAGATAAGCAAATAGAATTAACATTTATCATAATATATAACTATACGCTATCTTTGAGCTATCAGCAAGCCATCTTTGAGCTTCAAAACCTGCTCCATCCGCTCTGTGACATATTGATCATGAGAACTGATAATTACTCCCATGCCCTTTTCTTTTTGAATTGTTACGATCAGATCAATAATCATGTGCCCCGTTTGTTGATCTAAATTGGCGGTTGGCTCATCGGCAATCAAAAATGCAGGATTATTCATCAGCGCCCGAGCAAGAGCGACGCGCTGTTGTTGGCCACCAGAAAGCTGGCCCGGATAGTAATCCTGGCGATCTAATAAGCCTACCTGCTCTAATAAAACTTGCGCTTGTTGAATGCACATCTCCTTGGCAATTCCAGCAATCATCCCTTTGATCATCACATTTTCAAGCACACTGAGCTCTTTAATCAAGTAAGGATACTGGAATGCCAAGCCGATTGAGGTATTTAAAAAAGAGGCCTTCTGAGCAGGTGAAAGCTGATTAATATCAATACCGTTAAGTAAAACCGTACCGGCAGTTGGCAGATCGAGGCCAGCAAGAATATGAATCATTGTTGATTTACCGCTTCCTGAAACGCCAGTAACGGCATAGGTTTTGCCATATTCAAATCCAACAGTGATATCGTGGAGTACCACAATATTTTGGCCCGCTTGAATATAAGACTTAGAAACATGATTAAGTGAAAGGGTGGAGGTACTCATAGGGCAATTTTCCGGCGCATTAATAGAGGCTCAGGGGCGATCGATACAATAATTTATAACAGTATACACACAAAACAACGCTGTTTTCAAAAGAAGAATCCATATTTTATGCTTAAATATTGCCTTTATTAAACAGCCGGGCCTAGAATGAGGTGTAGGGTATAAATTAGATTCGAGGGGGAGTCGATGAAGACGGTATTGAACAAAGATTTGCATGATCATATTCCAGATATGCTCCCAGTAATTCCAACCATGGATGTTGTTGTGTTTCCACATATGATTGTGCCGCTGCTCGTGCTTGACGAAAAAATCATTAAGGGCATTAATCAATCACTACAAGAATCCAAATTGGTCTTACTGCTTGCAGCAAAAAAACAGATCGATAGTGATGAAGGGATTGCAACTAAAGACTTATATAATATTGGGACAGTTGCATCTATTATGCGACTTATTAAAATTCCAGAAGGCGGTATAAAAATACTCGTTCAGGGTATTTGTAAAGCTGAAGCTCAAGAGATTATTGCACGCGAAGACAGCTTAACCGCATCAATCACCAAGGTGGCCGCATGTACCGCTTCTAATAAAGAAGAAGTGCAAGCGCACGTTAAAAACATTAAAACTCTTGCAGAAAAAATGGCAATTTCAGGTAATGCATTTAGTCCGGATTTTCATATTATCCTTTCTAAAATGCAAGATCCTGAAAAAATCGCTGATTTTATTTTGTCTCACTTAAATTTACCGGTTGAACAAGCACAAGGACTTTTAGAAACTGAAGATCAGGTAGATTTACTTGAAGGCTTATATCGTCTTCTATCTAAAGAGATGGAAGTTGCAGATATGCAAGAAAAGATCAGAAATAATGCACGCGACTCAATGAACAAAGCGCAAAAAGAGTTCTATTTACGTGAACAGATGCGCGCGATCAAAAAAGAGTTGGGTGAAGATGATCTAGAAGAGCTTGAGATGATGCGTGTACGTCTTGATAAAATGGAAGCACCTGAAGAGGTCAAAACGGAAGTGCGCCGCCAACTCAGCCGCTTAGAAAAAACATCTCCTGATTCAATGGAAGCAAGTGTAACGCGTACCTACTTAGAATGGGTTTTTGGCTTACCATGGAATCATTACACTGAAGATAATTTAGATATTGTAAACGCTAAAAAGGTTCTTGATGAAGATCATTTTGGCTTAAAAGAGATTAAAGATCGCATTTTAGATTTCATATCGATTCGTAAATTAAAAACCGATGGCTATGCGCCTATCTTATGTTTTGTCGGACCTCCCGGAACTGGTAAAACATCTTTAGGTCAATCGATTGCACGCGCTCTAGGCAGAACCTACTTCCGTATTTCACTGGGCGGTGTAAAAGACGAAGCTGAAATCCGTGGGCACAGACGTACCTATGTCGGTGCTATGCCCGGACGATTTATTCAAGCGGTTAAAAAATCAGGAAGCTGTAATCCTGTTGTAGTAATCGATGAGCTTGATAAAATTGGATCAGACTTTAGAGGTGATCCATCAGCAGCAATGCTTGAAGTACTTGATCCGCAACAAAACAAAACATTCTATGATAACTATCTGGGTGTTCCGTTTGATCTTTCTCAAGTAATGTTTATTGCAACAGCAAACTCACTTGAAACGATCTCTGAACCATTGCGCGATCGTATGGAAATCATTGAAGTTTCTGGTTATACGCCTGAAGAAAAAATGAGCATTGCTAAATTGCATTTATTGCAAAAAGCAATCCATGATTCGGGTATGCGTGATCATAAATTGACCATAAATGATGCCATCATTAACGATATTATTTCAAACTACACGCGCGAATCCGGTGTTCGTCAATTAGAACGTATCATTCGTAAGCTATGCTCTAAAGCAGCACGGAATTACGTAGAGACCAGTTCAACGCTCAGTTTTGATTCTGAAAATCTTCATAAATTTTTAGGACCTCGCAAATTTTGCGAAGATGATGTGTGTAAAACTGATCGCGTTGGAATTAGTAACGGCCTTGCATGGACTCCAGCGGGCGGTGAAGTAATTAAAATTGAAGCGGTATTGATGCCGGGTAAAGGTAAATTGATTCTAACCGGACAATTAGGCGATGTCATGAAAGAGTCTGCACAAGCGGCACTCAGTTATGCTAAAGCGCATGCCAAGGAATTTGATATTCATCAAAAAATGTACACCAATTATGACATTCATATTCACGTTCCTGCGGGCGCCGTACCCAAAGATGGCCCTTCTGCGGGCATCACTATGCTTACCGCTATTCTTTCAATATTAACTAATCGTCCAATTAATTCCCATTATGCTATGACCGGTGAATTAAATCTCTGCGGAGAGGTAATGCCAATCGGTGGCGTAAAAGAAAAAATATTGGCAGCTAAACGAAATAACGTTGATCATGTTATATTACCATATAAGAATCGTCATGATTTAACCGGAATCGAAGACAGCATCGAAGGAGTCAAAGTAATTCTAGTAAGTCATGCTGATGAAGTGATCAACCATGTGTTAATGCCTAAAGCATCCGCAGACGATATTTGTTAATTCACTCAAAAATCTATAATTACCTAAGGGGAGCAGTTCACGCTGCTCCTCTTTTATTAATGCCCATTTCTTTACAAATCAGAACTCATGAATTAGCTTTTAACTAATAGATAACTAAATAATAAGGCAATTATCTCATGGTCAATCAAACATCAGCCCAAGGATCAGTGTTACGTGTCAGTGGTACAATTATTGATGTACAATTTCCACGTGAAGCAGCACCCAACATTCTTAATGAGCTTCTTATTGAAATTCCAGAACATGGTAAAACAATCCATGCCAGCGTTGAAGTTGCACAGCAACTGGGTGATGGAATTGTGCGATGTATTGCGATTGATAATATTTTTGGAATCAGCAGAGGATTGCCAGTAAAAGATACCGGTGCACCAATTAAAGTGCCGGTCGGTGATGAAGTTTTGGGAAGAATTTTTAATGTGCTTGGGCAGACAATTGATGACAAGCCACCTATCGAACCGCAAGCCTTGCAGCCGATATTTAGATCTGCTCCTCCTTTGATTGAATTAAAAATTGCTCATGAGGTGCAAGAAACCGGCATTAAAGTTATTGATATTATGTGTCCTTATATCAAGGGTTCCAAAATTGGCCTATTTGGTGGTGCAGGAGTAGGTAAAACGGTTAT
>CAYSAX010000031.1:1469-10436 GCA_964429045.1 uncultured Pseudomonadota bacterium | reverse complement strand
ACGGTAAAATGAATAAAGCAGCTGTAGTTGAAGAAGCAGTTATCATCGACTAATTGCCTTTCTTTAAGACTTTTCCCGGGCTTGGCCTTCTTGGCCAAGCCCTTCTTTTATGCCCTTTTTGATGAAAATCATGCATTTTTACCCTCCTCAAAAATGCTCAAAGCCCTTTATCTAAGCCACTTCCCTCATGTCAATATTTTCTATTTGAATATAAAACCATTGTAAAATACTCAATTTGTGACTTATACTGATAATAGAAATATATTTTTTTATTTATAACCCTTAAACCAAAGGAGAAGGTATGAAGACCTTCATTAACGTAGCAAGAGTCCTTGCTGTTACCTTATTATTTGCGTCATTGTCTTCATTCGGATTCTGTAACCGCTGCCCTAGCAAGTGTACAACTGTCGCTAAATGCGATACTGGTTGTTCTTCTGCTCCGGCTTGCCGTTTAAAACCAGAAGCCGTTGAAATTGTTAAGACGTGTGATCACCCTGGCTTCTATAGACAGGTTTGCCGTCTTGAATACAGACCTTGCGAAGGTAAAGTAACTCGTCACAAAGCATGCCCAGTTTACGAAGGTTGCTTTGCTGAAGACGGTTCTGCACTCGACGCTAAGTAATCATAGCGCCTAATACGCGTTAATACTTTTGGAGGGGGTTTTGGTGTGCCTTGGCATACCAAGCCTCCACCTTTATTTCTTAATATTGCAAACCAACGATACTCATCTTAGACTAAATCCACTATTACTAAAAAAAAAAGGTTTGTAATATGAAAAGCTTATTATGTTCTTTACTGCTATCTTTTGTTCTGCTGCTTCTTTCTAGCTGTTGTTGGAATGGCCATTTAAAAAAATGTACCATATGTCCTGACGCCCTAGAAACGCCAAAAGATCCACAATTCATTAATGAAGCTATCGATTTTGATTAACGGTTTTAATATGCGCGAGCATGAGAGCGAGTACTTGTTCTTTTAAAAGCTCAGAATCATCAATTATTATAGCATTTTTAGGAATAACAAGTGGCGCTATAACACGATTCATATCACGCTCATCCCGTTCTTGTACTTCCAATTGCGCTTGTTCTAAAGACAATTCTCTACCTTTTAATTTTTGATCGCTGTACCATCGCCCCGCACGTATTGACTGCGATGCAGTTAAATAGAATTTAACCGTAGCCTGAGGGAATATTATCGATCCGGTATCACGCCCTTCTGCAATAATATTATGATGTGTAGCAAGGCAGTGCTGTAAATGCACCAGTGCATCCCGTACAATCTCTTGAGCACCTAACAAGGAAGCGTACTCAGTAATCTTTTTATCTCTCAATTGATTACTAATGTTAACGCCATCAAAAAATAGCTGCTCCCCATTTTGTTTGGTGTAGAGATAAACCAATCTTTCCGGATCAACTGCCCTTTGCACATCTTCCTGACGTGCGTGCATTAAACTTTCTGCATTATAGCGAAATTCATGCACTAAAATATATGCCAAACCTCTAAACAACATTCCTGAAGAGATGTAATAAAAATCAAGATGCTTGGCTAACATACGCGCAATGGATGTTTTGCCACTCGCCGTTGGTCCATCAATAGTAATTATCATGATCCAATATCCTTATTTCCACGCAACATCAATACCTTGCAGTTCAATTGATACTTTTCCATTCCAATGATTTTCACTCACTTGCACCGCTAAGTCAAATGCATTTTGCTCAATATCCTGAAATTGCTGAAATAATTCAGGACGGTTAAAAAAAATAATCGGTTTAATAACACCATCTGCAAATACTGAACATTTTACATGAGCATCTTTAAGTAATGTTGGACGTTGCACCAACATAGCATTTTTTACATAAAAATGCGGATTGCTATTTTGATTACCAAATGGCTCTAAATGCGCTAAATCATCAACAAGTTTTTTAGTCAGTTCCGGCAAATTAATCTCTGCATCAAGTTTAATTTTAGGCTGTAGATCTTCACGCGCAACTTGTTGTAAAATTAAATCTTGTAAGCGTTCTTTAAGCAACGGCAAATTTTTCGCCGGTAAGCTTAATCCCGCCGCCATGGGATGTCCACCAAATTGATCGATTAAATCGGAACATGCAGTCAATGCATTGAACATGTTAAATTCGGGAATTGAACGGCATGATCCTTTTGCTTTTCCATCTTTTGTTAAATGAAATAACAATGTTGGTTTACCATATGAACCTACAAAACGCGATGCCACTAATCCGATGACTCCGGGAGTCCAATCGGCACTTGCCGTTAAAATAACTTGGTCATGATCTAAGTTAATTTTTTTAGTTGCAATCTCTGCCTCAACACTGGCAACAATAGCACGCTCAATCTCTTTGCGCGCTTGATTGAGTTCTAATAAGACTGCTCCCACTTCATTAACAATTGCTGCATCTGATCCAATTAAAAATTTTACACCCTGACGTGCATCTTCTAATCGTCCCAATGCATTGATTTGAGGAGCAATTGAAAATCCGATATCAGTTGCAGAAAGCAGAGGCTTAGTGAGTTTCCCGTTTTGCTTAAGCACTTTGAGTGAAATACTTTCCACATTATTTACGTAGTTAAGTCCATAGCGCACCCAAAAACGATTTTCACCTAATAAAGGCACTACATCGGCAATCGTACCCAGCAACAACAGCTCATAGGCTTTGTGCGGTAATTGCATACCTTTGAGTTCATACAACAATGAAAGTACTTTAAAGGTAACGCCAACTCCCGCTAGTGCTTTAAAGGGATAGCCACAATCTACTTGGCTGGGATTAACAATTGCATATGCTTCTGGCACATGATCATGCGGTTTATGGTGATCAGTAATAATTAGATCAATGCCTAGCTCTTTTGCTTTGATCGCCGGTTCAAATGCTGTAATACCATTATCAACCGTTATTAAAACGGTATATTTATTTTGAGCAGCGCGTTCAACTATTTTAGTCGATAATCCATACCCATCGCGTAAACGATGCGGTAAAAAGAAATTAATATCCGCGCCTAATGGCAATAAACAGATCATCATTAATGCCGAGGAAGTTATACCATCAACATCATAATCACCACAAACTAAAATTTTTTCTTTGTCAGCAATCGCTTTTAAAATACGATCTACTGCTTTTTGCGCATCTTTAAATTGTGATGAATGTGCTACATCTTTTTCAAATGAGCTAAATAAGAAGGAATCAATTTTATCTTTATCGGTATATCCGCGTGACATTAAAAGTTGCGCAACCGGATAAGAAAGATTATAGGAGGCAGCAATGGCCCATATTGATTGAGAATCACCTTGAGGCAATTTCCAAAGATATTTTGCCCCTTTAATTGTGGCCATGCAAATCCTAAAGTAATGTGTGCAATTATTTATAATAAGTATTTAAAAATGATACCGAATTACTACAAAAATAAAAGAGGTTTGCACTATTTTCAGTTACATTATAGTATGCAAGTACATGATTAAAGGGGCCAGGATGAAATATATAAACGTGCATATAGTAGTAATGCATCTGACACTGATCACTTGGGCATATGCAATGGTCGAAGATGTAAAAAATAATCCTCACTTTGCTTACTCCAAACATGTTCTTGATGATCATTTGAAAAATCTTTCAGAATTTGATTCGATTATCGACTTTGGCTGCAGAGACGGTATTACCACTCACTATTTATATAGATGCACACGCCCAAAAGTAACATCAAAAATTATTGGCCTTGATCCTTCACTCCGTCATATTATAGCGGCAAAAACACGGCAAGTTGCACATTTACTGCAACCAGCTAAATTACCTGCTGTTGCTGCCGTACAACAATTGACACGCAAAGAATCTTTTAGTTCATCTCCTCTTGAAGTCTCAACCTTATCATCATCATGTCAGTTAGAAGTAGGAATACAAGCAAGCGCAGATCTATCAAAAGGTGATGGGCCTCTTGAAGATTTTCCGTTTTATCAACGCACACTTACTTCAGAAGAAACTTCAGCACAAGCAGCTGATCTTTCTACCAGCTTAGTACATATTCAAGATATTGATTCTCGAGATCGTTTAGCATTTTATGTTGATAACTTAGTAACACTCAGTTACAAGGAAAGCCGCGCGCGATTAGTAACCAGTTTTAATAATCTTCACACATTTACCGCTAAAGAAAATTTTTTTGAAAGTGTTTGTGCTTTATTCAAAGACAATGGCATTTTATTAATGACTACTCAGTTAGAATCACCACATATCACCACTATTCTGGCACTCTTACAAAAAAAAGTTACTGAGACTCCGTGGAAAGAGGCATTTGCAAATTTTTACGCACAAACTGCATATGCACCAGTCTCTTCTATGGAAGCACTTAGAACACTATTAAAAAAATATAAGTTTAATAAAGCTGAAATAGTCTCTGAAGAACGGTACTGTACTAATAAACAAAATGTTAGCTCTTATTTAGAGCATGAATTTTATGCATTTAACCAATTTGTTTCTTTATCATCAGAACAAAAAAAACAACTTTGCGATTCAATCGCTCAAGAATATATGCTGCATTTCCCTGCAAAAAATGGTTCAATTCCTTTACCAAACACGGTCATTGTCAAAGCTCAACGGCATTTGTATGCTCCTTTTTCAGGAATCGGTTGGAAACACTAACATTATGCTAAAACTTCCTTCAGTGCATCACACGCAAGGCGCATGTTAAATTCTCCCAATGCAGTTAACGAACGGGCTTGATCTTTGGTATAACAAAAATTAAACGTATTACATGCTTCATCCGCAATACATTTTTCAATATCAAAATTATGTAAATAGCGGTACAACTCTTGATAACAAGAATTATTTTTAACCTGTGCAAGCTGTTCATGATCAACAATTCGGGGAACATAGATTACTACAGGAACGAGAGGATCTGTTTCTACAAAGATCGTCACTGCGCGTTTATCAATATCGGTATAATCAATTTTTGGAAACGGTAATTTATGGTAACGTGCATAGTGTTCTGCCTTTTGTAACTCTTGTCCTACTTTTCCTGCAGATGAATCAACAAAAATTATAATATCTGACGCGCGTTCTGGACGGAGGCCACTAATCGGTGGATATGGAAGATTAAAATTGATTCCGGCATCTACTAAGTGAGCAATTTTTAAATTATTGAACGGCGCATTATTAATACCATACGTCATATTAAAATATTCAGCAGATATTGGGCGGTCATCTCCATACTGGTCAATAATAGTATTAATTAACTTTTTAGTCAGAGGCATTTTAACTTTGTCAGCAATATTAGTTTCTTTTAATAAACGCTTAATCGTTATGCCAACGGCTAAACCAAATGTTCCCAATAATGTTCCTAAAGATTGCTCAGGAGCATTAGACACGGAAAAACCATTTTTGAATTTTCTTCCAAATGCCCAGGTCGGTACATAATAACCGAGCCATGGCGCCCCCACTTCATAAGGGCTAAACTCATACCACAAATGTTCAGAATTACTTGTTTCGCCACTAATCGCTGTGTAAATAGGAAATGGTAATGAGCCATCTTCAATAGGCTTGCTTTGTTCTGATAAGTACACACGATCTTTATCATTTGAGAAACAATCAAAAAGATCGTTGGCTACACATGCCCCATAGATATCTACAATTCCCAGCGGCTGGCCCGAGCAGTACTTATTTAACAATACTTCACCAATTAAACTTACATCTTCGGAATCTATCGATGTCATATCAAAGGTAATATTATTAATCAGCCACTCATGATACTCGTCAATCGATTTACCACTTGAAAGCCAACTGCCAATCGCCCATGTTGATCCTGATAATCCTACCAAATAAGAAACAGTATTTAAAAATTTCGTTTGCTCTAAGGCGCGCAATGCACCCAAAGTATATAACATTGCACGATACCCACCACCACTACACACCACACTTATGGTTGGTGCATTTCCCGATAATGGTTGTTGATACAATTCTTCAAATGCTTCTTTCACTTTCTGCAATCTTAAAAACCGGTGGCTCCGTTCTTGCCCGCACAGCTCATTGCCTTTTCTAATACGTGCTGTGGTATTCTTATAAGGATTATTTTTAATAGCAGGAACCATATCAAGCAATTGATTATGCGCATATTCTAATGGGACTTGTATTGCATGCCATTCAACTGAAGTGTATGCATACAATTCACCTTCATCATCACCTATATAAAAGGTAGATCCTTGCATAGTGCCGATATTTTTAGAATGGTATTTTTTAAAATCTACCGCAGTTAAATGCTCCGCTAACGATTCTGCATATTCACTAAATACCAATTCTCGATCATATCCCCATGCACGTTCAGGGCGTTCTAGAACGATAGAACTATTTGATTCTAAGCAGGTAATCTGCGTTACTCGTTGTCCATTTGCAGGTGTTCCAACATAATAGGAAACTTCCTGATAATAAATGGCTACATATACATCACGCAGTGTCTTATTATAAATGGTAATGGCATCTGCCCAGACGGAACCTACTACAACCAGTATCAAATAACTATAGATATGAAATCGATTCATACCACATCCTCGCTTTTATAATTAGTACTTGTTGGCCGTTTGACGCAACGCAGAAATAATCTTATCTTTTGCACTTAAAATATTAATCTGTCCTAAATTAATAAGCTTTTGTGCTTGATCAGCTGAATACACAAAATTATCTGATGCACATACCCCTTGCCCAATACATTTATAAATATTTAATTTTTTTAAGTCTTGCGCATACGCTTTGAGCTCAGGTTGCGTCAATGAAATCATTCTTAACGCTTTTTCATCCACAATTAATGGTTGATAAATAATGGTTGGCCCTTTTGTTTGTGATGCATAAACCGTGACCACTGAATCTTTTGAGCTATCAAATTTTTCGTGAATAAATGGCAACTTACGCGCGTGCGCATATGCATGCGCCATATCAAGAGCTTGCAATTTATGCGATGCATCAATAAAAATCAATACGTCAATTGCGCGATCTCGCTCACCACTCACTACCGGATACGCAGACGAGCTCATAGATTCATTGGCATCAGTTAAACTCAGCAATATTGAATACGGAATGGGGCTTTTGGGCATACCGCGGGTGAAATTAGGAATTTGTGCCTCAAAAGAACGGTAGCTATCCAAACATGCATATAAATTAGTTACTAAATTCTTCGTGCACTCGGTTGTCATTTTTTTGTTGAGTGCTGCTTTCTCTAACTGCTGACTAATAACACCACTACGCTGAAAACCCCAAATTCCCATAAGGTTACCTAATGTTAATTCCGGTGCTTTATTAATTGATGATCCTTTATCAAATTTTCTACCAAAACCCCAAACTGGTGTATGCATACCTAACCATAAACTTCCCGCCTCATAGGGATTCCATTCGTATGCCTGATGCTTAATTGAAGTATGCTCAGCACGCACCGCAGTATATAATGGCATTGGTAATTGGCCATCTTTAATACGATCGGCTTGTCCTGAAAGATAAACATGTTGATGATCATTTTTATTCCAACCACACAACACGTTTGACAACAATGCACCATACATATCTACAGCGCCTAACGGTTGATTAGAAACAAATTTTGCCATCAATGATTGACCAATATAAGCTGCTTCATTTTGGTTTATGGATGTAATACCATTTGGTAATTGTTTGGATATCCAATCATTAAAAGCAGTTAATTCCATTCCCGAAGAATACCATGAGCTAATACCCCACGTGGCTCCTGCTGCGCACGCAATATAGGTTGCTGAATCCAGAATTCCCAGATCTTGTAATCCTTGCAATGCTCCTAAAGAATACAAAGCGGAACGTATCCCCGTACCATTACAGACTATTGCAATTTTGAGTGGTTTTTTTAATGAAGTATTTAAAGCTGCTTCTAACGATTTTTTTGCTCGGGGCAATCGTTTAGATAAAAATGCGCGCTCATCTTGGCCCAGTTCATTACCAATGCGCACCTTCGCTACCTGATCGCGATAAGGATTATTAGTAATCGCCGGCAAATTTCCGGTATTTTTACTACATTCTTTTTGATTAATCGGCTGATTTACTTTCCATTCGGTAGAGCTATAGATATAAAATTTTGCATCATTATCACCAATGTAAAAAGTATCCCCTTGCAAGTCACCAACATTTCTTCCATTGTATTTTTCACCCAAAAGATCTTCGTTAGGCAATTCAGGTTTTAATAACTCTTTGTTTTCAGCACAGGTCATAATGCGATCAAAACGCGTTCTTCGTGCAGCTTGCTCAATAACTTTTTCTGTATCAGATTCAATGAAAGTAGTAGAAGTTGCCAATTGCGCCAGCTGTGGTTTTTTACCAGGCATTGGTAATTCTTGAAGATAAATACCCACATGTAAATTTCGCGGAGTTCCGTTATTTACTTTAAGAGTATCAGCATGTACAGCCGATAAAATAAGAAATGATAGTAATAATGTATTATGACTCATTGCATTCATGCCTTGTCCTTTCAGAAATTTTTTGTTCAAAATTAATCTAGAAAAGGCTGAATGCAATTGTCAATAATCGTTCGATGATAAGCTGTTATTCGAATATATTAGTCTTTTTTTTATTTCTCATTCGCATAAAGCTCGCTCGAAAAAAGTAAACACAATGATACTTTCGTTACCATTCCTACTCTTTCTTTTTTAAGGTAGGGAAAAGAATCACATCTTTAATTGAAGTGGTATTAGTAAGTAACATGGTTAAGCGATCGATTCCAATTCCCACACCCACTGTTGGCGGCAATCCATATTCAAGGGCATGAATATAATCGGCATCATAATGATGCGCTTCAGCATCGCCACCGGTACGCGCATCCGATTGTTGTTTAAAACGTGATGCTTGATCAAAGGGATCATTCAACTCATTAAACCCGTTACTAATTTCCATTCCTGCAATGAACAACTCAAATCGTGCTGCAAAGTTAGGATTATTCTCATCACGTTTTGCAAGCGGTGATACTTCAATT
>CAYSAX010000031.1:0-1459 GCA_964429045.1 uncultured Pseudomonadota bacterium | reverse complement strand
AATTATGTGATCAAAATATGTTAATGTTACTTCACAGTTTTGTAAGCTGTTATTTATAATTTGGTTATTTGCTAAACAATGTTTAGTTTATTAATCGTTGTTCAACTATTTTTTTAAAAAGGGCATATAATTTTTCACCCCATGATGCATTTTTATTTGCCATGGTAATATTATGCTCTTTTAAACGAACATCGATAAATTCAGGTGAAATATCTTTTTCTGAATAATGGCCAAATTCCAATACTGAATCTTTAATTGAAATACGTTTAAATGGTTTTTCAAAGTCGATGGTCATTTGCCCAAAAGGCACTTGCATGTTACCAACGACACTTCTAACCATCACTTTGATCATGTCTTCTACAAATCCCATAATAAAATGATAATCATGATGCGCCATATACATTTCAAGCATAGTAAATTCTGGATTATGACGCGTTGAAATCCCTTCATTTCTGAAATTGCGATTGATTTCATACACCCGATCAAAACCACCAACTACCAAACGTTTTAAATACAGCTCGGGAGCAATACGCAAATAAAAATCACTGCTTAGAGCATTGTGATGAGTAATAAATGGTTTTGCTGCTGCACCGCCGGGAATCGGATGAAGCATGGGCGTTTCAACTTCCATAAACCTATGTTCATCTAAAAACTTACGCATCATTTTAATAACGCCAGAACGTTTTACAAAGCGATCTTTACTTGCTTGATTGGTCATTAAATCTAAATAACGCTGACGATAAATCGTTTCAATATCTTGCAAGCCATGAAATTTTTCAGGCAATGGAAATAAACATTTAGAAAGCAGCATAAACTTTTCTACTTTAATGGTTACTTCACCCATCTTAGTTTTAAATGAGCTACCTTTTGCCCAGACAATATCCCCTACATCGATAAACTGCTTAAACTGATCATAGGCTTCTTGACCAATCTCATCTTGCTTAAGATAAAGTTGTAATTGCCCCGTATCATCTTGAATAACTACAAAGGATGCTTTACCATGATGACGAATAATGCGAATACGGCCAGCTACCGTATAATTCTTTTCATTGTCAGTAACATATTCTTGAAGAACTTGTGCACTGGTTGCAGTTACTTCTTGAGCTGCAGGAAACGGATTGATACCCGCTTGTTCTAACGCTTTTAATTTCTCTAAACGTATTTGATGCTCTGAAGAAATGTCCAGAGGCCCTGTTTCTTTGACTTTTGAATCCATGATTTTCCTTAAATACAGATACTATTTCTTAAGTATAATTCAGTAATGAAATCTTTAAAACTATGTAAAAAAGCTCAAAAAATTCGCTTAGAGGCTAAATAGCAGATAGAGATAGGTGGTTTTAACCGATAGAATGTATCGGCGGAATGGTATTTAGAGTTGTTTGGGTAAGCACGCAAATGTAGCGAACATGCTTGTACCTTTAAAATTAAAAGATTTGATCATAAAGTTCATTTTTGCATG